>NZ_JBHWGD010000006.1:29068-38393 GCF_042733235.1 Kitasatospora sp. NPDC059722 | reverse complement strand
TGCGGGGTTGGGGGCGCGCTGCGCCCCCCCCGCGCCCCCCGCGACCAGGCTAACCAGACGTCAGCCGGCGGCCGTCACACCACCATCGGCAGCGGCGGTTCGACGGCCAGCGGCGCCGAGCTGCGCGCCCGGTGCTGCGCGGCCCAGGACGCGAGCGCCACCGTGCAGGCGTGGTCCAGGTGCCGCAGGCCGGACCAGTCCAGCTCCACCGGGCGGTCGGCCGGCAGCCGCTCCAGCGCGTCGAGCAGCCGCGGCAGCCGCAGGAACGTCGCGTTGCCGCTCAGCCGCACCCGCTGCAGCGCCTCGCCCGAGGGCAGCCGCTCCTCCTCCACCCGGATCTGCAGGTGCGAGGTCTGCCACGCGGACTTCACCACCGCCAGCCCGACGCCGATCAACACCCCCTCGAACAGGTCGGTGACGACGATCGAGCCCGCCGTCACCGCGAGCACCACCGCCTCGCCCCGGTGCTCCCGGCACAGCGCCGCGATCCGCCGCACCGGGACGAGCTTCGCGCCCGCGTGCACGAGGACGGCGGCGAGCGCGGTGAGCGGGACGAGCCCGAGCACGCCGGGGAGCAGGGCGGTGAACAGCAGCAGCCAGACGCCGTGCAGGGTGCGCGAGGCCTTGCTGCGGGCGCCGGCCTGGACGTTGGTGGCGCTGCGCACGATGACGGCGGTCATCGGCAGCGCGCCGAGCAGTCCGCACACCGTGTTGCCGATGCCCTGCGCGGTGAGTTCGCGGTCGTAGTCGGTGCGCGGGCCGTGGTGCATCCGGTCGACGGCGGCGGCGCTGAACAACGTCTCGGCGGAGGCGATGAGGGTGAAGGCGACGACGGTGCCGAGGCCCGCGCCGCCGGCCAGTTCGCCGAGGGTGACGCGGTCGGGCAGGTGGACGACGTCGAGCAGGCCGGCGACGCGGACCCGGGCCACCGGCAGGTCGGCGGCCGCGGTCACGGCGGCGGCGAGCCCGACGGCGGCCAGCGGGGCGGGCACGCCGCGGGCGACCCGCTCCGGCAGGTGCTTCCAGAGGACGAGCACCAGCAGGGTGGCCACGCCGAGCGCGACGGCGCTCGGGTTCGCGGCGCCGGTGAGGGCGTCGCGCAGCAGGGCGGGCAGGCCGGCGATCTTCTCCGGGCCGGTGGCCGGGGCCCGGCGGTCGGCGAGCGCGTACAGCTGGCCGGAGAGCAGGGTGAGCCCGATGCCGGCGAGCATGCCGTGCACGACGGACGCGGACATGGCGCGGAACCAGCGGCCGAGCCGCAGGGCGCCCATGGCCAGCTGGAGCAGTCCGGCGCCGAGGACGAGCAGGCCGAGCGCGTGCGGGCCGAAGCGATGGACGGCGTCGTAGACGAGGACGGTGAGCCCGGCGGCCGGCCCGCTGACCTGGAGGCTGCTGCCGGGCAGCAGCCCGACCACCAGGCCGCCGACGATGCCGGTCACCAGGCCGAGCTCGGCCGGGACGCCGGAGGCGACGGCCACCCCGACACACAGCGGCAGGGCGACGAGGAAGACGACGATCGAGGCGGGCAGGTCGTAGCGCCACGGGACGGTGCGCAGGAGTCCGGTGAGCGAACCCCGGGGCCGGCCCGGGGGCGCGGTGCGGCGGGGGCGGCCCGGCGGGCCCTTGCGGCGGTGGGGCGGACGGCTCACCCGGTCACCGCCGGGCGACGGACGGGGTTTCGGCGCATGGGTACGTTCCTTCCGCGCGCCCGCCGGCGGCGGGCACGCTGCTCCGGGGCGGGCGGGGAAGCGTGCGGGTCGGCATGCGGGGAGGCATGCGGGAAGCGTGCGGATCGGCATGCGGGGACACAGGCGCGGACGACACATGCGCAGACACATGCGAGGAAGCGTGCGACGGGACGTGCGGGCGCGAGGGGCACGGTACGAAGGGCAGGGCCTGCGGTACGGCCGGCGCTTGCGGATGCGCGCGGTGCTAGCGGGTGCGGGCGGGAAGAAGGGCCGCACGACGGGGGCGACAGTGGGTGGCCCGGCGTGGCTCCGACGGTACCCAGGGGTGCGGGGCGGGCCAACCTCGCACACGGCCCCTTCACCCGGGCTGCACACCGGGTCCGCTTTCCGGGCCGGAACGCACGGTTCCCCGGGCACACTTGCACGACAGCCGTCCGCGTGTACGAACGAGGTCTGCCCACCACGGATCCCACAGGCCACACCCTGGGCGAACGTCCACAATCTGTTGAATCTCCCCTTGACGCCCCGACAGGCTCCGTCCTACCTTTTCTTCCACATACAGAAACCGTTCTTCCGTATGGTGGAATTCTGGAGATGAGCCCTCCGAGCCACTGCGGGCCGACGCAGGAGAAACCCGATGCCTCGTATGACAGCCGCCCGCGCGGCCGTGGAGATCCTCAAGCTCGAAGGCGTTGAGGTCGCGTTCGGCGTGCCGGGCGCAGCCATCAACCCGTTCTACGCCGCCCTCAAGGCCTCCGGCGGGATCAGGCACACGCTCGCCCGTCACGTCGAGGGCGCCTCCCACATGGCCGAGGGCTACACCCGCGCCAAGGCCGGCAACATCGGCGTGTGCATCGGCACCTCGGGCCCGGCCGGCACCGACATGATCACCGGCCTGTACTCGGCGATCGCCGACTCGATCCCGATCCTGTGCATCACCGGCCAGGCCCCGGTCGCCCGCCTGCACAAGGAGGACTTCCAGGCCGTCGACATCGCCTCGATCGCCAAGCCGGTCACCAAGGCGGCGACCACCGTCCTGGAGGCCGCCCAGGTCCCCGGCGTCTTCCAGCAGGCCTTCCACCTGATGCGCTCCGGCCGTCCGGGCCCGGTCCTGATCGACCTGCCGATCGACGTCCAGCTCACCGAGATCGACTTCGACCCGGAGGCCTACCAGCCGCTGCCGGTCTACAAGCCGACCGCGAACCGGATCCAGATCGAGAAGGCCATCGCGCTCCTCCAGGAGTCCGAGCGCCCGCTGATCGTCGCCGGCGGCGGCGTCATCAACGCCGACGCCTCCGAGCTGCTGCTGGAGTTCGCCGAGCTGACCGGCGTCCCGGTGATCCCGACCCTGATGGGCTGGGGCATCGTCCCGGACGACCACGAGCTGAACGCCGGCATGGTCGGCCTGCAGACCTCGCACCGCTACGGCAACGAGAACTTCCTCGCCTCCGACTTCGTCCTCGGCATCGGCAACCGCTGGGCCAACCGCCACACCGGCGGCCTGGACGTCTACACCGCGGGCCGCAAGTTCGTCCACGTCGACGTCGAGCCCACCCAGATCGGCAAGATCTTCGCCCCCGACCTCGGCATCGCCTCCGACGCCAAGGCCGCACTGGAGCTGTTCGTCACGGTGGCCAAGGAGCTCAAGGCCGCCGGGCAGCTGAAGGACCGCGGCGAGTGGGCCGCCGCCACCCAGGCCCGCAAGGCCCAGCTGCAGCGCCGCACCCACTTCGACAACGTGCCGCTCAAGCCGCAGCGCGTCTACGAGGAGATGAACAAGGCCTTCGGCCCGGAGACCCGCTACGTCACCACCATCGGCCTGTCCCAGATCGCCGGCGCGCAGATGCTGCACGTCTACAAGCCGCGCCACTGGATCAACTGCGGCCAGGCCGGCCCGCTCGGTTGGACCATCCCGGCCGCGCTCGGCGTCGCGACCGCCGACCCCGAGGGCCAGATCGTCGCCCTGTCCGGCGACTACGACTTCCAGTTCATGATCGAGGAGCTGGCGGTCGGTGCGCAGCACCGCATCCCCTACGTCCACGTCCTGGTGAACAACTCCTACCTGGGCCTGATCCGCCAGGCGCAGCGGAACTTCGACATCGACTTCCAGGTCAAGCTGGAGTTCGAGAACATCAACGCGCCGGAGCTGGGCGTCTACGGCGTCGACCACGTCAAGGTCGCCGAGGGCCTGGGCTGCAAGGCGATCCGGGTCACCGAGCCGGAGGGCCTGCTGCCGGCCTTCGAGGAGGCCAAGAAGCTGGCCGCCGAGTTCCGCGTCCCGGTCGTCGTCGAGGCGATCCTGGAGCGGGTCACCAACATCTCGATGAGCGGCAACGACATCGACAAGGTCAACGAGTTCGAGGAGCTCGCGACCCTGCCCGAGCACGCGCCGACCGCCATCAAGCCGCTGGCCGTCTGAGGCGGCGCACGGACCCGCAGCGTGGGGGCGGACGCGCCGCTCAGTGCGCCCCCACGCTCGCGGAACACCGGCGGCGCCGTCGTGGTTGAGCCTTCTGGGAGCGCTACCGTAACCCGGGAGTCCGACCCCACCGACCTGCCGAAAGGGACCACCGTGAGCCTGTACGACATTCCGCTGCGCACGCTGTCCGGCGAGGCCACCTCGCTCGCCGACTACAAGGGCAAGGCGCTGCTGATCGTCAACGTCGCCTCCAAGTGCGGTCTGACCCCGCAGTACGCGGGCCTGGAGCGGCTCCAGGAGCGCTACGCCGCGCGCGGGTTCAGCGTGCTGGGCTTCCCGTGCAACCAGTTCGCCGGGCAGGAGCCGGGCAGCGCCGAGGAGATCGAGACGTTCTGCTCGACGACGTACGGCGTCACGTTCCCGCTGTTCGAGAAGATCGAGGTGAACGGTGACGACCGGCACCCGCTGTACGCCACGCTGGTCGGGACGGCGGACGCCGAGGGCGAGGCCGGCGACGTCAAGTGGAACTTCGAGAAGTTCCTGATCACCCCGGACGGCTCGGTGGCCGCCCGGATCCGCCCGGCCACCGAGCCGGAGTCGGACGAGGTCGTCTCCGCGATCGAGGCCGTGCTGCCGGCCTGATCGCCGCACTGCCATGAGAAAGGCCCGGGGCACGCGCCCCGGGCCTTTCTCATAGCAACAGCCGTGTGCCCGGCGGCAGTTCGCCGTCCCGGGCGGCGTCGCGCAGGTGTGCCAGAAGGGTCTCGCGCAGCGCGTCGGCGGCGCGCGTGAGCGGCACCTCGTGGCCGTGCGCGACGGCGATCGTGCGCCCCAGGCCCGGTCCCGCGAACGGGGTCACCCCGAGCCCCGAGCGGGCCGCCACCATGCCGGGCACCACCGCGGGCCCGAGCCCGGCCCGGACGAAGCCGAGCACCGCGTCCATCTCCCCGCCCTCCACCGCGAACTCCGGCTCGAACCCCGCCGCCCGGCAGGCCGCCAGGGTCGCCTCGCGCACGTCGTAGCCCTCGCGGAACATCACCAGCGGCCGCCCGCGCAGCTCCGTCACCCGCACCGTGCGCCGGGCCCGCTTCGGGAGGGCGGACACCAGCACCAGCTCCTCGTGCAGCAGTTCGGTGACGTCCAGGGCCGGCGCCACCTCCCCGCTCGCGGGGGTGATCACCAGCGCGAGGTCCAGCTCCCCCGCCGCCAGCCAGCGGACGAGGTCGCGCGAACCGCCCTCGCGCACCGCCAGCGCCACCCCCGGGTAGCGGTCCCGGAACACCCGCAGGACGTCCGGCACCAGGCTCGTGCACAGGCTCGGCGGCGCCCCCAGCCGCACCCGGCCGCGGCGCAGCTGGACCGTCTCCTGCACGGCGAGCCGCGCGCTCTCGGTGTCCGCGAGGATGCGCCGCGCCAGCGGCAGCAGTGCGTCCCCCGCGTCGGTGAGAGCGATCCGGCCGCGCGTGCGGTGGAACAGCTCGGCGCCCAACTCCCGCTCCAGTGCCCGGATCTGCTGCGAGAGGGACGGCTGCGCCACGTGTGCCGCCTCGGCCGCGCGCGTGAAGTGGCGGGTCTCGGCGACGGCCAGGAAGTAGCGGAGTTGCTGGAGCTGCACACGGCCAGGATAGGCCTCCTTGATAGTGGCTGCCTATCGTCACGAGCCGCATCATGTCTTGGACGCACCCTTGCGGCCGTCCCTACCGTGGCTGCCATGACAACCGCGACTCGGACGGCCCGGCACCCGTCCACCCTGGCGACCCTCTGGCGGTCGACCGTCGGCAAGAAGGCGGTCATGGCCGTCAGCGGACTGGCCATGCTGCTGTACCTGGTCGCGCACATGCTGGGGAACCTCAAGGTGTTCTTCGGCCCCGACGACCTCAACGGCTACGCGCACTGGCTGCGCACCATCGGCGAACCGTTCCTGCGCTACGAGTGGTTCCTCTGGATCGCCCGCTCCGGCCTGCTGGCCGCCGTCGTCCTGCACGGCGTCGCCGCCTACCAGCTGAGCCGGCGCGACCTCGCCGCCCGGCCGAGCAAGTACGTGCACCAGCGCCGCCGCGCGAGCTACGCGACCCGCACGATGCGCTGGGGCGGGGTGATCCTCGCGCTGTTCATCGTGTGGCACGTCCTCGACCTGACGACGCTCACCGTGAACCCCGTCGCCGAGCACGGCCACCCGTACCAGAACATCGTCGCCACCTTCGGCCGCTGGTACAGCGACGTGATCTACATCGTCGCGATGCTCGCCGTCGGCCTGCACGTCCGGCACGGCTTCTGGAGCGCCGCGCAGACCCTCGGCGCCAACAACGCCCGCCGGGACCGGGCACTGAAGCTGGCCGCCAACGGCCTCGCCCTGATCCTCACCGCGGGCTTCCTGTCCGTCCCCGTGGCCGTGATGACCGGAGTCGTGAAATGAGCTACGCGTCCTACACCGTCGGCGAGCCGATCGCCGACACCAAGGCGCCCGCCGGGCCGATCGAACAACGCTGGGACCAGCGGCGGTTCGACGCCAAGCTGGTCAACCCGGCCAACCGCCGCAAGCACACGGTGATCGTCGTCGGCACCGGCCTGGCCGGCGGCGCGGCCGGCGCCACCCTCGCCGAACAGGGCTACCACGTCGTCCAGTTCTGCTTCCAGGACTCCCCGCGACGCGCCCACTCGATCGCCGCCCAGGGCGGCATCAACGCGGCCAAGAACTACCGCAACGACGGCGACTCCGTCCGCCGGCTGTTCTACGACACCGTCAAGGGCGGCGACTTCCGCGCCCGCGAGTCCAACGTGCACCGGCTGGCCCAGGTCTCGGTGGAGATCATCGACCAGTGCGTGGCCCAGGGCGTCCCGTTCGCCCGCGAGTACGGCGGCCTGCTCGACACCCGCTCCTTCGGCGGCGTCCAGGTCTCCCGCACCTTCTACGCCCGCGGCCAGACCGGCCAGCAGTTGCTGCTCGGCGCCTACCAGGCGCTCTCCCGGCAGATCGCCGCCGGCAACGTCGAGATGCACGCGCGCACCGAGATGCTCGACCTCGTCGTCGTCGACGGACGCGCCCGCGGCATCGTCGCCCGCGACCTCGTCACCGGCGAGATCCGCACCCACACCGCCGACGCCGTCGTGCTCGCCAGCGGCGGCTACGGCAACGTCTTCTACCTCTCCACCAACGCCAAGAACTCCAACGCCACCGCGATCTGGCGGGCCCACCGCCGCGGCGCCCTCTTCGCCAACCCGTGCTTCACCCAGATCCACCCCACCTGCATCCCGCGCTCGGGCGACCACCAGTCCAAGCTCACCCTGATGAGCGAGTCGCTGCGCAACGACGGCCGGATCTGGGTGCCCAAGGCGCGCGGCGACCAGCGGCCGCCGGCCGAGATACCCGAGGACGAACGCGACTACTACCTGGAGCGCGTCTACCCCGCCTTCGGCAACCTCGTCCCGCGCGACATCGCCTCCCGCGCCGCCAAGAACGTCTGCGACGAGGGCCGCGGCGTCGGCCCCGGCGGCCAGGGCGTCTACCTCGACTTCGCCGACGCCGTCCGCCGGATGGGCCGGGACGCCGTCGAGGCGAAGTACGGCAACCTCTTCGACATGTACGAGCGGATCACCGCCGAGGACCCGTACCGGGTGCCGATGCGGATCTACCCCGCGATCCACTACACGATGGGCGGGCTCTGGGTCGACTACGACCTCCAGACCACCGTGCCCGGCCTGTTCGCGATCGGCGAGGCCAACTTCTCCGACCACGGCGCCAACCGGCTCGGCGCCAGCGCCCTCATGCAGGGCCTCGCCGACGGCTACTTCGTCCTGCCGCCCACCCTCAACGACTACCTGGCCCGGGAGAAGCTGCCGGCCGTCGCCACCGACCACCCCGCCGTCACCGAGGCGGAGGCCGAGGTCGGGGACCGGCTGGGCCTCATCCTCGCCGTCGACGGCGACCGCACCCCCGACTCCTTCCACCGCGAACTCGGCGAACTCCTGTGGGACAAGTGCGGCATGGCCCGCGACGAGGCCGGGCTGCGCCGGGCCCTGGAGCGGATCCCGCGGCTGCGCGACGAGTTCTGGCACCGCATCAAGGTGCCCGGCACCGGCCGGGAGCTCAACCAGTCGCTGGAGAAGGCCAACCGGCTCGTCGACTACTTCGAGCTCGCCGAACTCATGTGCCTGGACGCCCTGCACCGGGCCGAGTCCTGCGGCGGCCACTTCCGCACCGAGAGCCAGACCCCGGACGGCGAGGCCGCCCGCCGCGACGAGGACTACACCTACGCCGCCGCCTGGGAGTTCACCGGCACCGGCACCGCGCCCGTCCTCCACCGCGAGGCGCTCGACTTCGAGTACGTCCACCCCACCCAGCGGAGCTACGCATGAACCTCACCCTGCGCATCTGGCGCCAGGCGGGCCCGGACACCCCCGGCGCGATGACCACTTACGAGGTCGGCGGGATCAGCCCGGACATGTCCTTCCTGGAGATGCTCGACACCCTCAACGAGGAGCTCATCACCCGCGGCGACCAGCCCGTCGCCTTCGACCACGACTGCCGCGAGGGCATCTGCGGCGCCTGCGGCATGGTCATCAACGGGCAGGCCCACGGCCCGGAACGGACCACCACCTGCCAGCTGCACATGCGGCACTTCACCGACGGCGACACCATCGACGTCGAGCCCTGGCGGGCCTCCGCCTTCCCGGTGGTCAAGGACCTCGTCGTGGACCGCTCGGCCTTCGACCGGATCATCGGCTCCGGCGGCTACGTCACCGCCCCCACCGGCAGCGCCCCCGACGCGCACGCCACGCCCGTCCCCAAGGAGGCCGCCGACACCGCCTTCGAGCACGCCGAGTGCATCGGCTGCGGCGCCTGCGTGGCCGCCTGCCCGAACGGCTCGGCGATGCTCTTCACGTCCGCCAAGGTCGTCCACCTCAACGTGCTCCCCCAGGGCGCGCCGGAGCGCTCCTCCCGGGTGCGGAACATGGTCGCCGCCATGGACGCCGAGGGCTTCGGCGGGTGCACCAACACCGGCGAGTGCGCCACCGCCTGCCCCAAGGGCATCCCGCTCCCCAGCATCGCCGCGATGAACCGCGAGTTCCTGAAGGCCGCGCGCGGCTGAACTCCCCCTCCCCGTGGGGGGGCCCGGGGGGGGGCGGGGGGGGGGGGCCCGGGGGGGCGCCCGCCGCCGCGGCCCGGCGGGGGGGGGGGCGGCGCGCCCGGCCCCCGCGGGGTGGGTGGTTGTGAGTA
>NZ_JBHWGD010000006.1:0-29058 GCF_042733235.1 Kitasatospora sp. NPDC059722 | reverse complement strand
ACACCGCCCCCCCCTCCCCCCCGCTCTCCCCGGCGCGCCGCGCGCCCGCCACACCCCCCCCCCCCCCGCCGCCCCGGGGGGGGGCCGGGCCCCCCGAAGCGCGTGCCGGACGCGTCTGCGGCGTCCAGCGGGGCGCGCGGGGCGTCCGCGCGCTCCCCGATGGAGTGGTGGATCGTCAGGACCGGTGCTGCTGCGCGGATTTTCGCGCTACCGTGGTCCTCCGCTACGGAAGGACGGCATATGCCCGAGGTTCAGTCCTGTTCCGGTTGCGGCGGGTCCGGGGGGACCCAGAAGACCGAGGCCACGGTCGAACTGGACGAGGAAGGAAGCATGGTGCCGAGGATCCACACCTTCTGGTCGCCATGCGGTCGGTGCCACGGATCCGGGACGGTGATCGTCGGATGAGGTTGGTCTTCGAATGCGTCGAGTGCGGTGGGCACTACCTGCCGCCCGAGAGCCTGGCGTACCCCGACGGGCCCGCGTCCCCGATCTGGTGCTCGCGCTGCCAGACGGCCAAGCGGGCGGCCGGGGTCCGCGAGGACCCGCTGCTCGCGCGGATGGCGCTGGCCGCCGCCCGCACCGCGGCGGCCCGGCGCGCGGCGGACACCGAACCGCCCGCGCGCACCGACGTCCGCCCGTCGCGGCCACCGCTCTCGCGCCGGTCCCGCTCCGGGCCGGGCGGGGTGCGCGGGCGGCTGGGCTGAGCCCCCGCCGCCGTCAGGCCGTCGAGAGGAACTCACGGAGCAGCGCCGCGATGGTGTCCGGGGCGTCCTCGGGGCTGTAGTGGCCCACGCCCGCCGGCTCGACGGTCCGCCCGCGCGGGAACGCCTCCGCGAACAGCGGCAGGAAGTGCCGCGCCCCCAGCGTCCGGTCCGCGCCGCCCCAGACGGCGAGCGCGGGCACGGCGGCGAGCGCGGCGCAGGCCTCGTCGCCCGGCGTCTCGAACACGTGGGCCCCGGTCGCGAAGCCCTCCGCCCAGCCGAGCGCGCCGGCCGCCGACGCACGGGTGGGGAACGGCGAGGCGTAGGCGCGCAGCCAGGTGTCGGTGATCAGCGCGTTGTTCTCGAAGCCGTTGAGCTTCAGGGTGCTGAGGATCGTGTAGCCGAGTTCGCCGAGGACGGCGTCCAGGCTGCCGTCCGCGTGCGCGCGGGCGATCCAGCGGAACCACGGGGACTCGGCCGCGTTGGCCATCAGCGCGTCCGGGAGCCTGGGCCGGCCGAAGGGCGTCGGCCCGTTGAGGCTGACCACCCCGGCGACGAGCCCCGGGCGCCGGGCGGCCAGGCCCATGCCGACCGGCCCGCCGAAGTCGTGCAGCACGAGGGTGAGTTCGCGCAGGCCGAGGTCGTCGACGAGGGCCACCAGGTTGTCGACGTGGTCCTGCAGGCGGTACGTCCGGCCGGCCGGCGTCTCGCTCTTGCCGAAGCCCATGTGGTCCGGGACCACCACCCGGTGGGTGGGCGCGAAGCGGCGGACCAGGTCGCGGAAGAGGTAGCCCCAGGTGGGTTCGCCGTGCAGGCAGAGCAGGACGGGGACGTCGCCCTCGTCGACGTGGTGCATCCGGAAGCCCGGGGCGGTGCTGAAGTGCGGCCGGTACGGGAAGGTGCCGTCGAAGGTCTCGTGGGCGGCGATCATCGCGGGGTGCTCACTCCGCACTGGTAGCAGGTTGAAACCACTGAGGGCGAGGCCAGACCTCGTGGTTTCATTAAGCAACCAGCATGGTGAGCGGGCTCAGAACAGGGCTTCCTGGGTGTCCGGCTCCGGCGGGCGGACGCGCTCCGCGAGCGCGACGCCGGCGGTGGCGCGGCCCGTGACGGCGGTGAGCGTCCAGCCGGTGAGCAGCCGGGTGTCGAGCAGCAGCGGGCCGGCGCCGTCGGCCTGGTCGAGGAAGAGGTGCCGGCCGACCGGCGCCCGCAGCGTGCCCGCGAGGACGGCGCCGTGCGCGAGCCCGTCGACGTGCCGGTAGCTCTCCGGGGCGCCGCCGGCCAGGCCGAAGCGCTCGACGTGGTCGGTCACCGGGCGGTCCGCGAGCAGCTCCAGGGCGTGGTCGCGCAGGAGCCCGTGCGCCTGCGCCCGGGCGTCGGAGAGCACGGCCCGACGGTGCGGCACGTCGCCGTGGGACCACCAGCGGTCCGTCTTGGCGCGGCTCTTGAACCGCTCGCGCGCCAGGCCCGAGGCGGCGACGGTGAGTTCGGCGCGACGGATCGCCGGGAGACCGCCGCGCGCGGTGAACGCGTAGGCGAGTGCGCCCTGTTCGAGGAGCCGGCTGTCGCCGCGCTGCTCGGCGGTCAGGCCCACCTTGAGCAGGCCGTCGCCGAACCAGGCCAGGTAGAGCAGGTACGTGCGGCCGTCGTCGAGGATCTGGTCGCGGGCGAGGGCGAGGCCGCGGTCGACGCTCTGGCACGCCGGGCACTGGACGGCGCCGCCGCCCGGATCGATCTCCGCGTGGTGCGGACACGGCGTGCGCTCGGTGGCACCGGCCAGCCAGGCCCCGGTGCACCGGCGCGGGCCGCCGAGCAGCCAGCCGACCTCCGTCCCGGCCCCGACGACGCGCTCGTGCACCCGCGGACCGCACACGGCACCGAGCCGCGGCCGGCCCTCGTGCCAGCTCAGGCCGGTGGAGATCCAGCCGGCGGGCCGGTCGGGGTGCTGCGGTGCGATCGTCACGGGGCTCCTCTCGGCCGGAACGAGCCCGGGCGCAGCCGGTCTCGATCGGAACCAGTGAGGCTACCCGCCACCACCGACAGCGGGCACGGTCGGTACGGTGTGCGCGCCTGACGGCGGCGTCACCCGGGCGCCCGGCATTCGGCGGACACCGGCGGGCGGGCCGAGGGGTGCGTGCCTAGCGTGACGTCCTGGGGGCGATCCGAGCACTTCCGCGGGTCGGGACGGACCGTCCCGGGCCCGCCCTCCAGGAGGCACCGCACATGAGACTTCGGGCTTGTTCGAGCGCGCTGGTGAGCGCCGCGCTGACCCTCGGCCTGACCGCCGCCGCGACCCCGGCCGGGGCAGGGGCCGGGACCGGGGCCGGGACCGCGACCCCGCCCGTGGCCGCCGAGCCGCGGCCGTTCCTCGACCGGCTGAACACCGTGTCCCTCGTCGGGTCCACCGTGCCCGCCAACGGCGACGTGAACCCGTACGGCACGTTCACGATCCGGGAGAGCGTCGGCGACCTGCACCGGGGCAACGTCCTGATCAGCAACTTCAACAACTCGGTGAACCTGCCTGCGGGCCAGCAGGGCCGGGGCACCACCCTGGTCCAGGTCGCCCCGGACGGCGCCCTGACCACGTTCGCCACGATCGACCCGAACAACCTGCCGGGACCGTGCGACGGCGGGGTCGGCCTCACCACGGCGCTGACCGTCCTGCCCGGCGGCTGGGTGGTCGTCGGCAGCCTCCCCACCTCGGACGGCACGTCCACCACCGCCAAGGCCGGGTGCCTGCTGGTGCTCGACGAGCACGGGACGGTCCGCGAGACGATCGCCGGGCACGGCATCAACGGCCCCTGGGACATGACCGCCGTCAGCTTCGGCAAGCGCAGCGAGCTGTTCGTCACCAACGTGCTCAACGGGACGGTCGACGGCAACGGCGCGGAGGTCGACGAGGGCACCGTCCTGCGGATCACCCTGTGCGCCGAGGGCGACCAGCCGCCCGCCCCGGTGGCCTTCACCGAGATCGGGTCGGGCTTCCCCGAGCGGACGGACCCGGCGGCCCTGGTCGTCGGCCCGACCGGGGTCGGCCTGCACGACGGCACGCTCTACGTCGCGGACACCGTGCTGAGCCGGATCACGGCCATCCCCGACGCGCTCACCCGCAAGAACAGCGCGGGCATCGGACGGGTCGTCACCTCGGGTGGCAGCCTCAACGCCCCACTGGGAATGGCCCTCACGCCCAGGGGCGACATCCTCACGGTCAACGGCGGGGACGGCAACATCGTCGAGACCACCCGGAGCGGACGGCAGGTGGCGACCAAGACGATCAACAACGAGGGCACCCCGCCCGGCGCGGGCGCGCTCTTCGGCCTCGACCTGGACCTCGACCACGACGCGGTCTACTTCGTCAACAACGCCGACAACGTCCTCGACGTCCTGCACTAGGTGTTCCGACCCGGCAGGCCGGCCACCCCCACCGCGTCCAGCAGCGGGCCGCCCGTGAAGGCGGCGAGGGGGCGGCCGTGCCGGGTGAGGACGTACGAGGTGTGGTGCGGCGTGTGGCCGGGCGTCGCGACGGCGCGCAGGGCCAGGCCGTGGTCGGGGTCGAGGTCGAACTCGTCGCCGTCGTGCACCAGGACGCGCCGGTAGGACACCGCCGCGTCGGCGGGCACGAGGTAGTGCGCGCCGGTGAGCAGCGCGAGTTCGGGCCCGCCGGTGGCGTGGTCGTCGTGCACGTGGGTCTCGGCGACGTACGCGATCGGGACGCACCGGCGGGCGGCCGCGGCGAGGACCCGGCCGACGTCGGCCGGCGGGTCGACGGCCACCGCCCCGCCGGGCCCGCCCGCCAGGTAGCCGTGACTGCCCGGCGCCTCGCTCTCAAGGATGTCGACGAAGTACACGCACCCTCCTCACGGATGTACCCCGGATGTACCCCTGGGGGTATTGGGCCGGATCCTAGCAGACGTACCCCCAGGGGTATCGCAGGCGCGCGGTGGGCCGGGGCCGGGGCCGTTAGCATCACGATCATGACCGAGACCCCCACCCCGGACGACCTCGCCACCGCCCTCCGCCTCGCCGCCGACACCCTGCGCGGCGCCCCCGCGGACGCCGACTGGTCCCGCCCCGCCGGCACGCTCGGCTGGTCCTGCTGGGAGACCGTCGAACACCTCGCGGACGACCTCCTCGCCTACGCCGCTCAACTCGGCCCCGCCCGGCCGCCGCGGGACCGCTACGTCCCGTTCGTCTCGACGCGCGAGGCCCCGGGGGCGCCGAACAGCTTCGTCCGCGCCGAGCGCGGGGCCGGCGCGGCCGGGCTCGTCGAAGTGCTGGAGGCCAGCGGCGGGCTGATGGTCGCCATCGCCCGCACCGCCTCACCCGACGCGCGCGCCTACCACCCCTGGGGCCTCGCCGACCCGACCGGCTTCGTGGCGATGAGCCTGGTGGAGCTCCTGGTGCACCTGCACGACGTCACCCAGGGCCTGGACCTCCCCTGGAACCCCCCGGCCGACATCTGCCACCGCACCCTCACCCGCCTCTTCCCCGACATCCCCACCGTCGACGCCGCCCCCTGGCCCACCCTCCTCTGGGCCACCGGCCGAGCCCCACTCCCCGGCCACCCCCAACGCACGACCTGGCGCTGGCACGCCGACGTCCCCGCCTGACCACCCGGCCCGCAGGAAGTCGGACCCGCCGACTTCCTGCGCCGTTTACCCAAGAACAGGGAGAAGCCCCCGGCATCTGGCATACGACGGCCCAAGAACCATTAGCAGACCGTAGATCGTCCTCCGAGACCCACCGCCTCGGCTCGGAGCGAAGCAGGTGAGCGACGATCTACCGGTCCGTCAACATCCGTGGAAGTACATTGCCGTCCGGGCCCGTTGCCGTCATCGACTGCCTCCAGTCACCCAGAAGCCCCGTTGAAGTCAAATTCAACGGGGCTTCTTATTCATCCCATCGGGACTAGATCGGATTGCAGTCGATGCCTTCTGGAATGCTTTCCATCAGCGCCAATGAGCAATCAGGCCCAACGATCGAGACATTGAGCTAGTAAGCGCCACTCTCCAGAACCGAATCAAGCTCGCGAAGGAGCCTTTCGACGTGCCCACGCCACTCGTCGCCGCGATCCACGTCGATCCACAGGCCATAAACCTCGGAATCATCCGCCAAGGTTCTGGGGAGGATTGAGAGAGCCAGCCGAAGTAGGGCCTCGGGAATCCTAGGGATCAAACCTTTAAGCTCCATCTTTTCCAAGGATTCGTCACTCGCTCCACTCCGGGCAGCGATAATTGCAGCCGCAGCTACCGCCGCCTCTGCGAGATCCCTTTCAAGATATTCACCAGGCTCCACTTCCGCCACCAAGGAGAGCGCCTCTCCTAGCAGGGAGAGCGCCTCATCGCTCTCCGCACCCCGAATCTCGTCACAGAGATCCATGGCATAGTCGTTCTCAAACGGCCCAGTTCCCGAGGCACTCATTCACTCTTCCTTTCCACTCCACTGACCCAAGAAGTCGCGGGCGGCCTGCAGATATTCCTGACGGCGCTTGTTGTCCGTCTTGATCGCTCACTGATTTGCCAGAATTGGCGTGAACCAGTTCTCAGCCATTTCCTCTAGTCCCCGACGGGCCGCGCGACTGTCAGTCCGATAGAGAACGACCCCAGTTAGCCGTGGATAATCCCGGGCATGAGTAGCGAGTCGGGATCGAAGGTCCGTTGCCATGCCCGCCCGCTGCACCACGCCGCTCTCCGAAACCAGGACATAGATTCCGCCTCGCGCATTCGGGTCGCCAATCGGCTGATGGTCTTTACTGAGAAGCCCCGGCGTGTCTTCACCGCAGTTGTGCACCAGGACCAGCGCGGTCCCCGCGGGCACGTAGTACGCGTGGAGCAGGTTGACGGTGAGGTTGCGAGTGGCAATGTGGGTGGTTGCGGCCGGCCACTGGACGGTATGGCGCCGCCGGACTGGCGGAGCTGCTCGCCGGGGGTGATTTCAGCCCTTCAGGCCGCCAGACTCTCCACACGCGAGAGCCCCAGGACTCAAACCTGGGGCTCTCGCGCCGAACTACCACTCAGTCGGACTCATCCGAGAAATCGCTCACCAAGCCCATGCGCCGCCATCACGCACCCCCATGGGCTCTTCCCCGGATCTCGATAGCACGCTCCCTAGCTGCCTCAGACTCTGCCTGTGCACGTCTCCGATCCGCATCGAAAAGAAGCACACCAGAGAGCTCTTCCAGGACATCAGCCATTCGTTCCCACCATGCCGCGAATTCCTCCGACTCCTCAGAGCCCGATGGTCGGGCAGAACGAACCTCGCGCAACTTGCGCAAGACTTCCTTCAATCCTTCCGGTAGAGAACTCATGACTATCCATTTCCGCCGATAACCTGGAGGAACCTCTTGCATGCAGGGCATGGGCCGATCAATTCCCCATGCTCTAGCAATGGGAATGAATTCCCTCGACCGCCACCACCGATTTTTACAGACTGGAAGGTTGAACCCGCAAGCGGAATGCCATTCGCCTCGAACTTAATGGCGCATCCCACCTCTCCACAGCCCCCGTGATGGGCCGAATCGGCGACCGCTCTCGCGGTCTTCTCCGGCATAGTGCCCGTACGAGTGTCAACAGCATAGGACATATCCGTATGCTGGCCATCTGCAGAGATTATCTTCGTCGCCACATTTGGCCGATCTGCGGGCGGAATATTCAACGCCGCGTCCGCAAAATCAAGCAGGTCCTCGTCCGCTTCACCACAGTTGTGGACGAGGACCGGCGTGGTCCCCGCCAGCACATAGTACGTGTGTAGGAAGTTGACGGTGAGGTTGTGGGTGGTGACGGCGTAGGGGTAGTTGCGGACGGCCTGAATGGTGAGGGTGGCGCCGTTTGGCTGGCGGAGATGCTCCCCCGGGGTGAGGTCGCCGGCGTCGACCCACTGCTGGCGGGTCTCGCTCCAGTAGGGGTGGTGGTGGGTCGATGTGATCTTCGACTGCTGATCAGCGGGCGGGCCGCGCGGGGCCCTGTCGTCGGCGAGGGTGAGGTCGGTGAAGTCCTTGTCGTCGGGGGTAGTGATGGTGGCGGTGACGGGTTCGGGGTGGGTCTCGCCGGTCTGGGGGTCTGTCGCCATGACGACGTCACCGTCGTGGATGTCCTCGATGGACTTGAGCGAGCCGTCGCCCATCAGCACCTTGGTGCCGGTGGGGAAGCTGTTGCGGACGAGGGAGCAGCTGGAGCCGGCTGATTCTTCGGCTTCCTTGGCTACTGCTTTGCTCTCGGTTCCTGCTGCGTCTGTCGCTACTTCCTTTGCTGCTTTTTCCTCTGCGGCCTTGACTGCTGCTGCTTCGGCTGCGCGAGCCTCAGCCGCCGCTGTTCGGGCGGTGACTACAGCCGCCTCGGCCTCCTTGGCGACGCGTTCGCCGGCCTTGATGGCGTCGTAGGCCTTGCCGATCTCCTTGTAGATCTTGAAGGCCTGGATGCCGATCTTGATGGCCTTGAAGATCTTGCCCCAGGGAACGGCGTTGAGAGCGGTGTTGATGCAGGCCATCACGTCGCCCTTGGTGAAGCAGTCTCGGGCGTCGTTGAAGCCGATCAGTTCGCCGACAAGGTCAACGACCTTGTGGACGATCTCGTCGCGCTTGTGCTTGGCCTGGTTGACCGCGTCGTCGGCGTTCTGCTTCGCCTTCACCGCGGCCTGTTCCGCCGCGGTGGGCGGCGGGGTCGGGGTTGCGGCGATGACCGGGCTGTAGGTGAAGACGGCGTCGACGGTGCGACCGGTGCTGGCCACCGTGTCCGCGTGGTTGTTGGCGCACTCGGCCGGGGTGTCACAGGCGACCTTCAGCCCGTTGGCGTCGGCCTTGTTGATCGGGCTGTTGTTGGCGTACGCGTAGGCGTTCCACTGCTGCGGGTCGCCGGCGTCGGTGACGGGGTCGGGGCTGATGAAGCGGCCCGTTCTCGGGTCGTACTCGCGCGCGCCGAGGAGGGTGAAGCCGGTGGCCTTCTCCTTGGTCCCGCCGACGAATCCCCTGTCGCCGGCCCAGACACCGTCGCCGGGCTGGGCGCCGCGTTCATTTCCGAACGGGTCGGTGGGACGGCGGACCTGAGCGAGGTTGTAGGCGTCGAGCTGGATGCCGTTGGTGCCGTGGGGGTCTGCGGACTGATAGGCCAGCGTGGACTGGCCGTTGACCACGGAGCGGGTGATGGACAGGCCGTTGGGAGCGCCGTAACTGCGGACGTCGGTGACGGCCCCACTCGCGGTGTCCAGGGTTAGCTGGTCGGCTCCGAGGTTGAGTGTCGTCTTACCCGGGTCTCGCCGAATCAGCTGGTTTCCTGCGAGGTCGTACAGGTAGCTGGTGGCTCCGCTCTGGCCTGTGCCAGTGATCTGGTCGGGCTTGCCCTGGGCGTTCCAGGTCAGGTTCCTCGTACCGGGGGTGTCGGTGATCGAGGTGGTGTTGCCGGCGGCGTCATAGGTGTACGACGTCACGGCGGCTCCGGCCGGACCGGTCCGGGTGGACTTCAGCAGGGCGTGCGGGCCGCCGGTGCCGCCGCCCGTCTTCGGGTCGGTGGACGGGGTGTTGGGACCGGTGCCGAAGCCCTGGGTGGTGGTGACGTCCTTGGTGGCGTCCCCGGTGATGTCCTTCTGCACCGCCTTCGTGCGGTTGCCGATCAGGTCGTATTCGTACTGCTGCCAGTACGGCGCTGGTCCGCCGATGCTCGGCTTGCCGCCGTCTGTCGTCGGCCCGTTGGTGTTGGTGCAGGATCCGACGCCGGGGACGCTGGGCTGGGGTGCGGTGGTCTGGCTGCCGGTGTCGGTCCAGGCCTGGGTGAGCCGGCCGAGGTAGTCGTGGTTGAAGCACTGCAGGTCGGCGACCTGGCCGTCCTGCGCGTCACGTGCCGAGGTGACCTGGCCGAGCGGGTTGTAGGTGTAGTCGACGGCGTCGACGCTCGCGGTGGGCGCGTTCTCCTTGTCGAGGATCGAGCGGGTGACGCGTCCGGTGGCGTTGTCGACGACAGTGGTGGCGACCACGTGAGCCCCGGGGCCGCCAAGGGTCGTGCGGATCGGCCTGCCGTACACGTCGTAGCGGACGTCTGCCACGAGGGTGGTGGACGGGTTGAATCCGAAGGCGCTGCTGAGGGAGCCGAGCTGGCCCACGGTGTCCGTGGTGAAGGTCAGCGTTTCGCGGCCCATGCCGGCCATCGCCGGCATGACCGTGCTCGCCAGCCGGCCTGCCTCGTCGTAGGTGTTGTCGGTCTGGTAGGTGCCCGCGAGTCCGCCCTCGGCCGCGGGGATGGTGGTCTTGGCGCCGAGCTCGCGGTAGCCGCCGTCGTAGCCGGTGATCTCCGATGTGTAGGCGGCCCCGTTGGCTCCGCCGACGTAGCGGGTAGAGGAAGTCGGCTTGCCGAGGGCCAGCGTGTCGTAGGTCCAGCTCGCGACCTGCTTGGCCGGGTCGGTCGACGTGCCTTCGTAGGCCGCGACACTGCGTCCGAGCAGGTCGGAGACGGTGGTGGCGCTGAGGCCCCGGGAGTCGGTGGCGGTGGCGAGGTTCCTACTGTCGTCGTACGCGGTGGTGCCGGTGCCCGAGTCCGGGTCCGTCGACTTCACCGGACGGCCGAGCAGGTCGTACTCGTAGGTCCAGAGGTTGCCGACCGCGTCCTTGCGCCAGGCCTCCTTGCCGGCCGGCGTGTAGCCGTAGGTCGTCTCGTCGTACGGGCCGGTCGGGGTGTTCGCCTTGTACTGGCGTAGGGCGACCGTGTTGCCCCTGGCGTCCTTGATGGTGGCGGAGGCGTAACCGCCTGCCGGCGGGGTGGTGCGGACTTCGTCGGCGCCGAGGATGTCGGTGTGAGAACGCCACTGCTCGATGCCGTACGACTGGAAGACCGAGTCGGTGACCCTCCCCATGCCGTCGTAGGTCTGGACGGTCTGCGCGGGGACCTTGCTGTCCGGCTGGACTCCGCCGTTGGGCAGGAAGAGCTGCGCGCTGGGACTTGTGTCGTCGTTGTAGTAGGCGGCGCTGGACTTGGTCTGCCAGCCGTGGGAGTCGAACCGGGCCTCGGTGATCATTCGGCCAGTCGCGCCCGAAGGGACACTCGCCTGGGTCTGGCGCACGCGGCCGAGGCCGTCGTAGATCGTGTAGCTGGAGGTGTAGGTCGGGGTCGGGTCGGAGAGGGTGCTGCCCATCAGCGCCTGGGTGAGCACGTAGGAGGGCGCGTTGGTGCTGTTGACCGAGTAGGAGAACTTCCGGTTCGGGTTGTTCGGGTTCTTGCCGCGGTCGTTGCCCGGGCTCCAGCCGGCGACCGAGCGGCCGAGGGCGTCGAAGTCCTGCTCGCTGACCCTCCCGTTCTCGTCCGTGATCTTGAGCGGGGAGCCGCGGCCGACGTCGAGGATGCTGACGCTCTGCCAGCCCATGGGGTTGGTGTGGGTGACCTGGGTCGGCAGCTGTCCGGTGGGCGGGGAGTAGTCCGTCCTGGTCTCGGCGCCCGTCGGGTGGGTGGCGTCCGTCCGGGTCGGGTCGACGGTGCTGACGATCCGGCCGTAGGCGTCGAAGTGCGCCCGGGCGGTGGTGCGGTAGACCGGTTGGCCGGAGTCGTCGTAACGCTCCAGCACCTCGGTCGCGGTCTGCTCCGACGTGGCACCGGTCTGGCCGAACAGCAGGTTGTCGAAGTACGACCGGGTGTCGGCGACCGTGTTCTCCTTCATCGCGGTCTGGCCGCAGGCGCCCTTGAGGACCAGGGTGCGCGAGGCCAGCTGGGTCAGCGCGCCGTTCGGGCCAGCGGCGTACGTGAAGGAGGTGCAGAGCAGTTGTTCGGGGTGGGACAGGTCGCCGTTGTCGTAGACCGCCGTCGGCCGGGCGTAGACCGTGCCGTCGTACTGGGTGGAGCGCTCGCTGGTGCGCCAGCCGTTGGCCAGCTTGTCGCGGTTGGTCACCTTGGCGGCGTTGACGGCGCGGGCGGTAACCGGCGGCATGCCGCCCTGCTGGCTACGGGTGGCTGTCACGGGGCCGATCCACGGGTCGGAGACCACGGTGGAGACTGCGCTGCCGTTCTCCGCGTCATAGTTGACGGTGTCGCGGATGTAGCCGGCGAGGACGTTGTCGTCGGTGATGCTCCCGCCGTTCACGTCGGTCACAGTCACCTGGCGCTTGTCGGTGCCATTCGCGAGGACGTCGCCGTCCATGCCGCGGAGGAAGGTGGAGACCGTCTTGGTGCGCGGCGCCTCAACAGAGCTGCCGTTGCCGGTGAGCGTCGTGACGGTGGCGTAGCCGCGGAACTGGTCCCAGGTGCGGGTCTTGGGGTCGGCCAGGGCGGAGTCGTTGCGGTGCCAGGCCGTTCCTCCGCCGTAAACGTAGGTGGCGACGACCGGGACCTGGTCGGTCACCACGTCCTGCTGGGTCACGGACTGGACAATGATCTTGTTGAACCAGTCGTTGGCCGGGTCCAGCTTCTGCTGCCCCGGCATGTACCACTTGACCGGCATGCAGGCCATCGTGTTGCCGTCCTCGGAGGACGGCATCTTGCCGCCGGCCTCGCGCGAGCACTCGGCGGGTTGGTAGACGACGTTGATGAAGCCGCCGGTCTCGGTGGTGATTTGCTCGATCCGCGGGCGCTTGAACGGTTCGACGGACATGGCCGTTCCGTCCGGCCAGACGACCTGGCCCGCGACGCGGTTGGCAATGGCACGCGGTTTGAAGGAGACCGGCGGGACCGGGATCTTCGTCCGGCCGTTGGCGGCGGTGCGCTGGATGGAACCCAGCCACAGCGAGGGCGAGGTGCCGTCCTCCGAAGGCGGGAACGACTGGTTCAGGGCGTAGGAGTCCACGGGTCGGTAGGCGGAACCGTCCCAGACCTCGGTGTCGATCAGTGACAGCCGCTTGGTGGTCCAGAAGGTGGGCGAGCCGATGGAGCAGTCGCCGGCCGCGTCACAGGTCTGGTCGACCGGGGTGTCGGCCCAGCCCTGCGGCTTCGCCTTGCGCTGGGACGGGTCGCAGTTGGTCGTCGCGTCGGCGAAGCAGCGCTCGGCCGTGCGGAACCACACCTGGGCGGCCGGGTTGGCCTTGCCCTTGGCGGCGATCTGGTCCGGAAGGCGCTGGCCGTAGCCGGCCCAGACCGGGTAGCTGGCGCGCTGGTACTGGGCCCGGGGGCCGTTGCCGTTGTTCTGACCGCCGCCCTGGACGTAGTAGTTCTGCTCTTGCTCGTACCGGTAGGTAATCAGGTTCTGGTGCGGGTCGACGACGTAGTCGAGCGACCACTGCCAGCCCATCTGGGACCAGGAGTTGGTGGCGGGCGAGCCGTCCTTGAGGCAGGGGTCCTGTCCGCCCGGCCAGTAGATCGGCACGGTGGAGACGGAGTTGGCGGCCTGGTCGGTGCCGTCCCCGCCCGGCAGGCGGTTGGCACCGAAGTAGAACTGGGTGCCGTCGAGGGTGGTGACCCTCCAAGCCTCGCCGTTCCAGGCGCCGTTGTTCTGACCGGTCAGGCGCTCGACCTTGGTGCCGTCCTCACCCTGGAGGTGCCACTCGCAGGACTTGTCGTCCTTGACCAGCTGGCCGGCGTGCCCGGCGAGCGACAGTTGGAGCAGGTCACCGCCCCAGCACTGGTCTCCCGAGTTCTGGACACCAGCGTCCTTGCACGCCTTGTAGCCCCGGACGATGGAGCCGGGGTGCCACTCCCAGCCCTCACCGATCCAGGACGGCTGGGCGTTGGTCGAGGCGGTCTTGCCGTCCACGGAGGACGAGTCGTAGCCGAGCGAGACGCTGGGTGCGGCGCCGGCGATCGCGGAAGGCAGCTCGACGGTGTAGCCGTAGGTGAAGTTCCCGGCGTTGGCGCCGGCCTGCCAGGCCGCAGAGGGGGTGATCGGGGACGCGGTGAAGTCACCGGTGCTGCCCTTGGAGCTCGCCTCGACCGCGAGCGCCACGGCGGGCGCGGCCGAGGCCTGCGGGCTGGCGAAGGCGCTGGCGGCAAGGGACTTGGTCACCGTCCCGGTCGCCTGCGGGACCTCGACCTCCGCGACCAGGCGGCCGGTGGACTCGTCACGGTGGGACGGAACCGGGGTGCGCGTGGTGCAGCCGGGGGCACCGGGCGTGGTCAGAGCACAGCCGGGCAGTTGGACGATCCTGGCACGGGACGCCCAGTTCGCACCGGCATTCTGCGCCCAGGACTGAGTGTCCACACCGACCTCAACGCGGCCGGGAACCGCCCCCTCGCCGGTGTCCGTCAGGGCGACGAGCGCACCGTTGACTCCGGCGGACCTGGCCGTTCCCTGATCGGCGACCTCGACCTGGACGCTTGCCGCGCCGTCCTTGGCCGGGGCGAGCGGAACGGCCCTGGAGACGGGCTTCGCACCCTGTGCCGTGGCGATCCAGACAGGCAACGATCCCGCCTGAACCGATCCATCTGTAGCGGTAGGTGATGCTGACTCGGCCACTTCGGTCTGCGCGGACATCGCTCGGGTTCCGGCACTGCCGAGTACCGCGACGGCTCTGCCGGCGGGCGGGCTGGAGTCTGCCGGCGGCGACCACTTCTTCCCGGTGTCCGCAGCACGGGCGGCGGGCTTGGCGTTCGTGCCCTTCACCGGCTGGGTCGTCGGCAGCGGGGTGTTCGGCGGCACCCAGATCTTGTCCGTGGTCCCGGCGGCGACGGCCTCCGCCGGGGGAATCGTCACCAGGGACATGAAGACGGCCAGTGCTGCAAGGGCAGCGACTCTCGTCTGGCGGTGGCGCGTGAGCAGACGGGCACGACGTGACAACTGATCCCCCCATGTGAGTTGAGCCCCAGGGGACTCGACTGCGGATCCAGGCCACAGCGCACCCTATGCGCACACGATCAACCACGGAAAGTTAATAATGAGAAAACTCTTATGTGACCAATGTCACTTCAAGTGCAATGCGCCATGAGCCCCGACAACTCGGACAGCCCGCCGGGGAAAGCCTTTGACAGTCGACGAACGGCGAGGGCAGCGTGCGGCTGGCCTGCACTCAATTCCCAAACGATGATGGGAACTTCATGTTGAGGTCGAAACTTCACGCTCCCCCACCAGACCGCCACCGGGACAGGAAGCGGACATTCAGCGCCGTTCTTCTCCCACTTGCCTGCACCACGGTCATCACACTCAGTGCTGGACTCCTGGTGGTCCCCGGTATCGCCGTCGCCACCCCCGCCGACCGGGGTCACGGCCCCGCGGATCCGTCCTGGCCGTCGCATCCGGCCAAGCCGGCCGGCCCCACGACGCCGCGGAACGAGGCGGTTCATGCCGCCCAGTCCAAGGCGAGGAGCACCGGGAAGCCCGTCGTCGTAGATCTCTTGACCACAGGAGGAAGCCAGACCGCCGCGAACCCGGACGGGACACTCACGACCACATCGGCCCCGGTGGCTGAGCGGGTCCAGAGTGCCGACGGCAGCTGGCGTCCTGTCAACGCGACCCTTCGAGCCAACTCCGACGGGACGCTTTCACCGACCGCGGTGCCGTCCGTGCTGACCTTCTCCGGCGGTGGCACCGGCCCGCTGGCCACCATGGCGACGCCCGACGGCAGGAAGCTCGCGATCAAAGCGCCTTTCGCCCTGCCCAAGCCCGAGCTCAACGGCGACACCGCTCTCTACCGTTCCGTCCTGCCCGATGTCGATGTGGAACTGACCGCGACCGCAGGCGGCGGCTGGCGCCAGGTCCTGATCGTCCGCACCGCTCAAGCCGCAGCCAACCCCCAGGTCAAGAAGCTGCACTTCGACACGGTCGGCGACGGGCTCGCGGTGAAGGCGGACGCCAACGGAAACCTCACGGCCGAGGACGCGGCGGGCAAGGTGCGTTTCACCGCACCTGCACCGGTCATGTGGGACTCAACGCCTGCGGCGGCCGCTCCTGCCGCTGTTCCAGAGCCGGGGACCCGTGGCAAGTCCGCTGAGGCACCTGCCCCGGACAACGCCTCCGCCCCGGCCGAGTCGACCACCAAGGCCCCCGGCGGCAACGCCAAGGTCGGAGCGATCACCACCACGGTCAGCATCGGCGGCATCGATCTTGAGCCCGATCCGTCCGTGCTTGGGAAGGGCACCGGCCCCTGGTACATCGACCCGGGCTGGAACCCCAGCATCGACAACAGCACCCAGGCCTGGGCGCAAGTCCAGTCGGCCTACCCCAAGACGACGGAGTACAACGGCACCCAGTACGGCCAGGACACTCCGGCGGCCGGCTACTGCGGCTACATCGACACGAACAACCGCTGCGACAAGGAGGGCCGCGAGCGCGCCTACTTCCAGGTGGGCCTGAACTCCGCCTTCTGGGACTCGACTGTGCTCTCGGCAAAGCTGTACGCCACCGTCGCCCGGTCATCGAGCCCCTCCACTCCCACACCGATGGGCCTCTACTCCACCGGTTCGGCGAACAACAATCCGATCAACCAGTGGACCCGCTGGGAGGCCCAGCCCTGCCCGGAGCCCTCGAACTGCACCAAGATCGGCACGAACTGGATCTCCGGGGAAGGCGGCAAGGAGTTCGACGTGTCCGGCGTGATGACGCAGGCAGCGCGTAAGCACTGGGGCGGGTGGACCTTCCTGTTCGCACCCGACGACGAAACCAACAAGTACTACCGCCAGCGGTTCGCCAACAACCCGCACATCGTCGTCACCTACGACTTCACCCCCGTCATCAGCACCCCCGCCACCAGCCCCACCCCGGGCTTCGCCGCCAGCTCCGACTACGGCAACGCGTGCCAGACCCCGGGCACCGTCAACCCGTGGGACACCCCGGGCTGGGTCGGAGCCAACACCGACATCAACCTGAGTGTCGATGCCTGGTCCCCGACCGGCGAACAGCTCTGGACGACGTTCAAGATCTGGGACGACGACGCCGGCGGCGCTTCCTTGCTCTATGACACCAACTGGGCGGCCAGCTCCGGGCGCAGGACCGTCAGCGTCGGTTCACTCGCCGACGGCCACCAGTACGGCTGGTTCGCGGTGACCGATGACGGCACCCTGCACAGCGCGAACACCGCGATGTGCTACCTGCGCATCGACCGGACGCCGCCGACCGCCCGGATCACCTCGACCGACTTCCCCGAGTCCGGCACCCTGGGCGGCCACCCGAAGCTCGTCGGTCAGGAGGGCACCTTCGTCCTCACCGGCACCGACCCGGCTCCGCCCGGTGGCGGCCGTTCCTCCGGCCTGGCCTGTGCCCGCTGGACCAACGACCCGGTCCAGGCCGCGTCCACCAACTGGAACTGCAACGACGGCGGCAACATCGTGAAGATGGACGTCAGCGGCACCTACACGCTGAAGTACACGCCGTGGCACTGGGGGACCAACTTCCTCTACCTGCAGACCCAGGACAACGCGGGCAACATGTCGCAGCCGGTCGCGTACACCTACTACGTGCCGAGCAACCCCGACGCCCCCGCGCCGATCATGGGCGACGTCGACGGCGACCGGAAGGCCGACGTCCTCCTGCCGGACGCCACTGGCGCGCTGCGTCTGATCGGGGCGAGCACCGACCCGTACGCGGCTCCCAACGCCAAGCCGCAGTCCGCACCCGGCACCAGCGACTGGAACAGCGTCCAGACCACCCACCGCGGATCGTTCAGCGACCGGAACGTCGACGACCTGATCGCGCACGCACCCGGCGCCACCAAACTGTACCTGTACGCCAACGACGACATTGCCGCACATCTCGACGGCCAGGCCGCCGTCGAGATAACCAAGTCCCGTAAATGCGCGCTTCCTGACACCACGACGATCACCTGCACTGACTACGGCAACAGCGGCGACTGGTCCGCAGTCACCCAGATCGCGGCATTCGGATCGACCTCCGGAGACACCCCCGTCAAAGCCGGCACAGGCCTTTCCGGACTCCCCCGCTCCTCCCTCCTCTTCGTCGAGAACGGCAGGCTCTGGCTCGCCAAGTCGAACAGCGCCAAGACCCTCGACGGCCCCGCCATCCTGCTGTCCGGGAACAACCAGGACTGGAACCTCTACGACCTGATCACCCCGGGACCGGCCAACGGCACCGACATGCCCACGCTGTGGGCCCGCTCCAAGAACGACGGCACCATCCACACCTACCAACTGGCAACGACCGCATCCGGCGGCTTCGACGCCACCGCGTTCACCGACCCCACCAAGGGCTGGATCGCCGGCGGCATCGACCCGAAGCTGTACCCGAAGGTGGGCTCCAACGGTGACCTCACCGGCGACGGCATCCCGAACCTCTGGGCCGTCGACACCAACAGCCAACTGGTCGCCTGGTCCGGCACCGGCACCAGGTCCCCCGGGACGGACAAGAGCGGCCCGACCGTGACCGGACTGGAACAAACTCCTGTCGTCCTCGGCAGCCTCAACCGGCCACTCGGGAACTGGCTCGCCACACCCGACGGCAGCACCAACGTCCTCGACGGCCAGGGCCGCGCCAACGGCACCGCAGCGGGAATCGGCTGGAGCGGCGACCAGGTCGACGGCCGATCCGCCACCGTGGCCACCTTCGCCCCGGGTAGCGGCTCGAACATCACGATGTCCGGCCCCGTGGTCGACACCCGCAAGAGCTTCACCGTCTCCACCTGGGCCAAGTCGGGCCCGGCCGGCGGTGTGATCGCCAGCCAGGACACCGTCCACGGCAGCAATTTCATGCTGTACAGCGACGGCGCCGGAAAGAACTGGACTTTCGCCCTTGCCAACGGCGACAACGACAACTGGCCGTACGACTGGACCTCCACGGCCAATGCCAGCGCGCCGGTCCGCCCGGGCGTCTGGACACGGCTCACAGCCTCCTACAACGCCGGAACGGGGTTGATGTCGCTCTACGTCGACGGCGTCCTCGCCGCCACCGGCTACCACCAGGCACAGTCCAGCCCCCCGTCCGCAGGCACCTTCACCCTCGGCCGCTACAGGTACCAGTCCAAGCCCACCGTCTCCTTCGACGGCAGCATCAGCAGCACCGCCGTCTACCCGTTCCCGGTCAACCCCACAGCAGCTGGCACGAGCGGAGTCGTCCAGTCCGCTGTCAACGGCTCAACGTGCATCGACGACAACAACTCCGGAACCGCCGACGGCACCGCCATCCAGCTCTGGCAATGCAACTGGCGATCCTCACAGACGATCACGTTGAACGGAGACGGCACCATGCGGGTTCTGGGTGGCTGCCTGACCCCGGCCAACAGCGGCCGCGACAACGGCACGCCCATCGAATACCGCACCTGCAGCGGCACCGCGGCCCAACAGTGGTTCCCGCTCGCCAACAACACGCTGTACCACCCGGCCTCCGGTCGCTGCCTGGACCTGCCCTACGGGAACCCCGTCAACGGAAACCGACTCCAGCTGTGGGACTGCAACTCCGGCAGCGGCCAGCAATGGATCAACGCCAACCTGCGCACCGCAGTGCTGCCGGCTCCGCCACGCTCATGACCTCCGGCTGAGTTCCGAACCGGTGCCTCGGGCCCGTTCCGCTGATTGGTGGAATGGGCCCGAGACCGTTTCGCCAACACGTCTCCACGACTGTCGGCCCACCCCGCAGCCAAGGGAACCAGTGCCCTTGATCCCGGCCCCCACCCGACCACCAGCGGCGGACGCCTCTCCCCCAGGTCGGGGTGCGTGGCTCGGTGGGGTGTTCACGATCTATTGTGGCGGGCGCCGGTGGCGGTGTTGGGGTGGAGGTGTGGACGGTGGCGGGGCAGCGGCAACACCGCGACCGCGGGCAACGCCGGCGGCATCGCCAACATCACCAGCGCCACGCTGACCCTGGAGGCCAGCACCGTCAGCGGCAACACCGCCAACAGCCCGGGTGCCACCGGCGGCGGCCTCGCCAACCTGGGCACCGCGACCCTCATCGCCAGCACGGTGACCGACAACAGCGCCGACACCGCCCCCGGCGGCATCTACAACAACACCGGCACGGTGGGACTCGTCGCCACCACCGTGGCCGGCAACCGCCCGACCAACTGCGCGGGCAGCCCCACCCCCGTCCCCGGGTGCTCCGGCTGACCCACACCCACGCCGCAACGGCGCCGCCGGGAAAGCCTCCGGTGGCGCCGTCGCAGCGTGCGCGGACCTGTCAACACCAAGGTCATTCCGCGCACTTGATGGCCAGTCGGACACGCCGCAAGGCCCCGCGCTTGCCAGATGATCAGCTGATATGAATCAATACGCAAGGTTCATTCATATCAGCTGATGGACTGCGGGCTGGGCCAGGGGGACCGGCGGGACGGGGGTGGCACACGTGTCGCGGTGGCGGACGCCCGACGATACAGAACTACTGGCGCGCGAAGGCGAGCTGACCCGGCTTCGGGCCGTCGTCGACGGTCTGCGCAGCGGCCGCGGTGCCGTGATCGAGATCGTGGGCGACCCGGGGACGGGAAAGAGCGCGCTCCTGCGCGTGGTCGCCGACCATGCCCGGGCGCGCGGCATCCCGGTCTCCCAGGCCCGCGCCGTGCGACCGCCGACGGTGCCGTACCAGATCTTCGTGGACGCGTACGGCGACCGGCTCGCCGGTGAGACCGCCGATGAGCAGCGCGACCGCTGCCGCGTCTTCCGGGACTCCAGGGCCGGCACCGGGCCGACCTCCGAGGAGCACTTCCGCCGTGGGCGGGTGGCCCGCGAGCTGCTGGCCGAATGGGCCGCCACGGCGGGCGGTGGCGTGCTGTTGCTGGACGACGTCCACCTGTGCGATCCGGAGTCGGCCGAACTCGTCGCCCAGCTCGTCCGCACGCCGGTGCCGGGCCCGTTGCTCCTCGCCGTCGCGCACCGGCCCCGCCAGACCGCCCTGCCCCTGCTGGAGGAGCTGAGCCACGGCGTGCGGGCCGGCAGCGTCGTCCGGATCGAGCCAGCCGCGCTGGACCCGGCGGCCGTCACCGCCCTCCTGGGCCGCCGGGGTCCGGCGAACGCCTACGACCCGCCCGACGTCGTCGGCAGCACCGAGAGCGCGGGCACCGTCGGCACGCCCGCCGACGCCCGTCGATTGTGCGCCGCCGCCGACGGCAACCCCGCGTACGTCCGCATCCTCGCCGCTGCCGACTGGCATCCTGACGACTGGCCGGCGAGTCCCGGGGAGGACCGGGACGGACTGCTGCGCGAGGCGGTGGCGCTGGCAGCCGAGTTGGACGCGCTCACGCCGGACGCGGCCGCAGCGGTCGACGCCGCCGCCGTGTTGGGCGACCACATCGAGCCGGCGGATCTCACGATGGTCTCGGGGCTCGAACCCGCCCGCGTCCACGCCGCACTCGCCGAACTGACCCGTGGCGACCTGCTGCGTCCCGTCGCCGGAGGCGCGCGGTTCGCGTTCCGGCATCCGGTGCTGCGGCACGTCGCCCATGAACGCGCGGATGCCGTCTCCCGGGTGTCGGCCCATCGCCGGGCACTGGACCTGCTCACGGACCGCGAATGCACGGCCGCCGCCCGCGCCCGGCACGCGGAGCAGCTGGTCGGCACGGACGGCGTCACCGCGCTGGAGCTGCTGGTCGAAGGCGCGCAGGAGATCGCCGACGACGCGCCGGCCACGGCGGCTCGTTGGCTCGGGCTGGTGCTCGAATCCCTGCCCGGCAGGGACGCCCTCCGGCTGCCCACGGATTCGCTGGTGCTCGCCCGTGCCCGCGCACTCGCTGCCACCGGCCGACTCGCCGACGCGCGGGCGCTGACCCACGAGGTGCTGCGCGAGGCGGCGCGCCTCGACCCGGAGCTCCGCGCCGAGGCGTACCTCGTCTCCGCCCTCTGCGAGCGGCAGCTCGGGCGCTACCGGGAGGCGGAGGCGCTGGTCCGTGCGGCCTTGGGCGACCTGCCCGGGTCGCTGCCTGGTCCCGGTCCCGGTCCCGCTCCCGCGCACGTCGCCGAACTCGCCCTGGAATACGGCCGGGTCTCGCTGCTGGAAGGGACCTACGAGCAGACGCACCTGTTGGTCGGGCGCGCTGTGCAGGCCGCGAACGGCGCCGAGGACCGGACATCGACGGTGGCCGCCAGGGCACTCGCGGCTCTCGGTGACACCTACCTCGGCGACGTGGCGGCCGCAGCGCCCGCGGTCACCTACTGCGCCGGGCGACTGGACGGTCTGCCGGACACCGTGCTGGCCCGCAACCCCGAACTCCCCGCCGCGATCGGCTGGTCCGAGGTGTTCCTGGAGCGCTTCCCGGCCGCCTCCCGGCACTTCGGGCGGGGTCTGGCCGTCACCAGGGCCGGCGGCCCGCAGCAGATGCTGCCGCACCTGCTGCTGGGGCAGTGCGGCCTCGACACCCGCACCGGCCGGCTCGACCGGGCCGTCCGCTCGGCGCTGGAGGCCGAACGGCTGGCCCGCGCCGCCGGCGCCCACGACGTGGCCGGCCGCGCCATGGCGCTCCGGGCGACGGCACTCGCGTGGGCACAGGGCACGCAGCAGTCCGCTGCCGTCGTCGCGCTCGCCGAGGCGGGAACCCACGGCACCCGTCCCGGCGACAACTGGTGGGCGGGTTCCGGGGTCGGTGCGCTCGCCCAGGCACAACTCGTCACCGGTGACGCCCCCGCGGCGCTGCGGACCCTGCTGGAGGACGGCGGGGGTGACGGCCTGCCGTTGCTCCAGCCCACCCTGCTCCCCCAGTGGCTGGGCGTCCTGGCCATGGCGGCCGTGCGCTGCGGAGACCGGACCGGCGCCGAACGCTGGGCCCGGCAGGCCGACTCGGCCGCCGACCGGCTGGGACTGCCCGGCCAGCGCATGCACGCCCGCCGGGCACGGGCCCTCGTCCACGCCTCCGGCCACGAGCACGACACCGCCGTCGTCCTGTTCGACCAGTCGGCGCAGGGCTTTCGGCGCGCGGGCCTGCCGATCCAGCAGATCTGGACCCTCGTGCTGGGCGCGGCCTCGACGGCGGCGGTCCACGGTCCTGCGGCTGCCACGGCCCAGCTGGACTCGGCCCTGCATCTGGCCCGTCACTACGGCGCCCTGCGGCTGTCCGAGGAAGCCCTGCGGGAGCAGGCGAAGCTGACGACCGGAACGACCCGGGCCCACCGTCCCGCGACGGACCGACGGCAGCCCCTGCGCCTGCTCACCGAGCGCGAGCGGGAGGTCGCCCGGCTGGTCGGCGCCGGCGTCACCAGCCGCCAGGTCGCCCACGAGCTCGTGCTGAGCACTCGCACCGTGGAGACGCACCTGCAGCGGATCTACCGCAAGCTCGACGTACCGTCACGAGCCGCACTGGCCCGCCTGGTGGAGCGGGAGCTGCACAGCCCGGGGTAGGCCGGGCAGGGGCGGTCCGACCTCATCCGCGGACGCTGTTCAGCTCGTCGCGCACCCGGCTGCGGACCCGGGCCACGGCCGGGGACGCGGTGAAGGCGGCCGCCACCTTGATCAGCCAGGCGACCTCCTCGTCGATGCCGACCTGCCCCTCGGACGGGACGTATCCGGCTGACGGTTCGGCGGGGTAACGGTGCCCGGCCCCGGCCGCCTCCAGGGCGGCGGCGATGCCGGCCGCCTCCACGGTCGCGGCGACCTCGTGGCGCCGACGAAGGCGCACTCCGCCGGTGGTCGCGGTGAACTCGGCGACCCACGACGGCACCTGCGGGTGCACGTACGGACGGAGCGCGAGCTGGCCGTCACGGATCTCGATGATGCGGCGGTAGAGCGCGAACTGCGCACCGTGCGGCGTGCGCCGCCCCGCCCGCGCGGTTTCCGGCAGCAGCTCCACCGCCGGCACCGTCGCCCGCAGCACCGACCACAACGGTTCCAGTCGGCGGTACGCGTACCGGGCGCGCAGAGGTCGCCACCACCTCGCCAGGTGGCCGCCCCAGGCGGGCGCGGTCGCTCCGGCCAGCATCAGGACGACGCAGACGAGTGCCGACACGGCGGACGCCGCGCTCTCGGCGCCGATCTCACCGCCGGTGGTCAGCAGGTCGACCACGTCGTTGACGTTGCCGGCGATCCAGAGCAGCCCGATCACGGTCCCGGATGCCATCAGCCGCAGTCCGGAGCGGAGCGCGCCCGGCGGCATGCGGCGGGCGGCCCGGCCGGTCAGCAGTCCGAACACGGCCAGCCGCCAGACCAGGTGGGCCGTGAGCAGCCCGATGTAGGCGACCAGGAGGAACCGCCGCCGGCCGTGCGCGACGACGAGGGCGCCCACCTGGGTGGTGCCGGCGGCGACGTACGCGCCGACGCTCAGCAGGAAGGCCCCGGCCGTGATGGCCGCCTGGCGTCGGAGCCCGCCCCGGACACCGCTCCGGATGCCGTCCGGCGGCTGGATCGAGTAGGCCAGCATGGCCAGGAAGCCGACCGCGAGGAGTTCCAGCTCGTCGCTGACGAGCCGGAGGCAGCCGAATCCGAACCAGGACCACGGCCAGGACCCGAGGCCGCTCACCGCGGTGAACGTCGCCGGAGGCGTCGTCGCCAGCCCCAGCCCCAGGCACAGCCCGGAGGCGTACACGTAGCGGAGCGCCGGATCCGACCGCCGACCGCGGTCGGACAGGGCCTTGGCCGCCGTTCCGACGAGGGTGATCAGGCAGGCAAGGTAGTCGGCCACGTCGGCCAGCCGGTCACTCATGGTCTGCCGCACGGCTCCTCGGTGCCGGTCCGAACACGGAGCCCAGCCGGGTCACCCGGTCGTCGGAATCGCCGGTGTCCGCGGACCCGGTCCGGGTCCGGTGCCTGGCGCGTTGCAGGACGAGGGAGGCGATCAGTTCGGCCTCCTGCTCCTGACGGTCGGAGTAGGCCGAGCGGCCGAGCACGCGCCGGATCAGCTCGCCCGACAGATGGGGCATCAGCGCCTCGGACGCGGCCGATCCGAGCGCGGTCGTGCCGGTGTGCCCGCAGAGCAGGTGGCCGACCTCGTGGAGCAGGATGTGCTGCTGGTGCAGCACGCTGGTGTCGGAGGGGTATCCGATGTAGTCGGCCCGGTCGGTGCTGGCCAGGATCCCGCACGGGCCCCTGCTCCGCCCCGGCAGCGGCACCAACTCGAGTGGCCTGCCCCGCATTCGCGCCAGTGTCTCGGCGAGGGCCGGCATCTCGAAGGGCTCCGGAAGGGGCAGCGCCTCCGCGATCTCCCGGCACCTCCGCCACAACTCCGCGTCCCTGTGGTCTGCCTGCCTCACGATTCCTCCCCCCGGGCTCGTCGACGGCGCGCCGACGAGAAGTGATCCTAGGCGCGGACGACGGTTCGGCTGGAATCAGCCGGCCCGCCCGGCGTTGGCCTCGCGTCTGGCGATCGCCTCGATCATGTCGCTGATCGTCCCGAGCCCGTCGGCGGACAGGGTCACCGCGCGCAGGGCCACGTCGCGCACACCGGAGTCGCGCAGGGCGCCGAGAAGCTCCAGCTCCTCGGCGATCCGCGCGCTCCGCTCGTCGTCGAAGAAGTAGACCGGGGACACCTGGAAGAAGGTCGCCAGCGCCTCCAGGTGACGCTTGGTCGGGTTGTCCCGCCGACCGGTGCGCAGCTGCCAGAGGTACGTCGCCGAGAAGCTCTCACCGGTGGCCTCACGGCAGGCCCGGGCGACCTCGTCATTGCTGTACGGCTCGCGGTTGGGACGGCGAACCACCTGGAACAACCTGTCGATCCTGTCGGCGAGCGTCGACGTGCCGGGGTCGGGGCCGAGCATCGCGGACCTCCCTCACACCTCGCACCGTTCGCCCGGATGCACCGGGCCTCTCGTCGCGATCATCCTAGGTGACACAATCGGGGTGCGTGCCGGACGAAGGCCGACGCCCACCCCGGCCTGCCGGGTTACCGAAAGTCGACTGCCCCCATGGACCTGATGCCCGCGGAGATCGACGGCCTCCTCACGAACTACGTGTACCGGGACGACGGTGCCCTCGACGACCTGATCGCCGCAGGACCGGCGAGTCTGCACCGGCTCCTCGCCATTCTGGCCGGCCGGGCCGAGCCGGGCTGGGACATGGCGGAGATCACGCGCCACGACCGGGACGACTACCGGCGCCCCGGCTCCTTGCAGATACTCCTGGCCAAGGCCTTCCCGGATGCGCTCTTCGATGCCCTGGCAGACGATCCCTCGCTCGAATCGGTGCTGGCCCGCGAGACGTTCTCGTGCGTCGAGGATGCGCGGACCCTGCCGTTCCTGGAGCGCCAACTGCGGTCCCGTAGCCCCGAGTACCGCCGCCGGGCGCTGCGGGGTCTGGCCGAGAACGGGACGGCCGATCACACGGAGGCCGTCCTTGCGTGCCTGGCGGACCCCGAGGTGCGGCCCGACGCACTGGCCACGCTGGCGCGGCTGGGTGACGCCCGGGCCGTCGAGCCGTTGCTGCGCGCGCACACCGCGGACGACTCACCTCTCGCCCGGCTCGCCGGACTGGCCCTGGACCAGGTCGAGCAGCGCCTCGGCGGCCCGCCGGCACCGCCGGTCTGGCGCGAGCTGGGGCCGGTGGCGTTCACCGCGGAGACCGTGGGGCTCGGCGTGCCGTGGAACGTGGCCGAGGTCCTGGTGGAACCCGGGCAGACCGTCCGGGGCGGCGAACTCATGGCCACCCTGTCGAATGACGCGATCGACCAGGAACTGATCACGGACTGGCCCGGCACGGTCACGGAGGTCCGGATCACCGTGGGCGACGAGGTTCCGGAGGCGGCCGTCGTCCTCGTCGTGAGGTCGCGCCGCCGGATCGGGTAGCGACGCGAGTACGGTCCGCGGAACAGCCGGAGAGAGCTCCCGTGTTGTGACAGACAAGGGACCGGCCGACCCATGGATGACGGAGCGTCAGCCATGGCCGGCCGGTGCTGTGGAGCGATCGGCGGCCGCTCAGCCCTTGGAGTTCTCGCGGAGTCGATTGATCCCGATGATCCCGGAACGGTGCACTCGGGCACATCGGTAGAACTACGCAACCGGAGACTGCGGTTCACCCTGCGGCCGGAAACCCGGGAACCGGGACGTGCGGGCCCCGAGGAGGAAGCGAGGATTCAACACGCCCGCCCACCAGCAGCGGACGCCTCCCCCCGCAGGTCGGGGTGCGTGGCTCGGTGGGGTGTTCACGTTCTATTGTGGCGGGCGCCGGTGGCGGTGCGTGGAGTGGAGGGGTGGACGGTGGCGGGGCGGCGGAACGACGGGGTGCTGGCGGTCTGGGCGGAGACGCAGCGGCAGCAGCAGCGCCGGGAGGAGGCCCGCTGGCGGGCGCAGGCGGCGGAGGACCGGCGCCGGGAGCGCGAGTTGCGGGAGGCGCAGCGGGCTGCGGTGCGCGGCGAGCGGGAGGCGCAGCGCGCGTACCAGCAGTCGCGGGAGGCGGACGCGGCCCGGCGGACGGCCGAACTGGACGCCCGGGTCGAGGAGTTGCGCGGGTTGCTGGCGGCCGGGCTGCGGGAGCCGGAGTTCAGCCCGCAGGCGTTGCTGGCGCCGCGTCCGGTGCCGCCGTTCGAGCCGGGTGCGCTGGGTGAGCCGGTGCCGATGCCCGATCAGAACGCCTACCTGGTGCCGCCGCCGGATCCGGCGCAGTCCCGCAACGCGGGGGTGTGGCAGCGCTACGAGCAGTACGCGGCGCAGGCGCGCGCCCGGTTCGAGCAGGACTGGTACGCCGCGCAGGCGCAGGAGGCGGACCGGCAGCGGCGGCTGGCGGCCTGTCACCAGGAGTACCTGGAGCGGGTGGCCAGGCACCGCAGGGAGGACGAGGAGCGGACCGTCCGCACGGAGGAGCTGCTGCGCCGGCTGCGTGCGGGCGAGCCGGAGGCCGTCCAGGAGTACTTCACGGCCGGGCTGTACGCGTCCGCCGCGTGGCCGGAGGGCTTCCCGCACCGGCTGGTGGCGGCGTGGGAGGCCTCGTCGCGCCAGCTGGTGGTGAACTGGGAGCTGCCGGGCCCGGACGTGGTGCCGGCCGCGGTGCGGGTGCGGTACGTGAAGTCGGACGACCGCGAGGCCGAGGTGGCCCGTCCGGCGACGGAGCGCAAGGCGCTGTACCGGGAGGTGCTGGCGCAGACCTCGCTGCGGGTGGCGGCGGAGCTGTTCCGGGCGGACCGGGACGGGATGCTGGACTCGGTGGTGCTGAACGGTTTCGTCCGCGGCATCGACCCGGCGACCGGCCGGGAGTCGGAGCGCTTCCTGTCGACGCTGTCGGCCGCGCGGGCCGACTTCGCCGGGCTCGCGCTGGACCGGGTGGCGCCGGTGGAGTGCTTCCAGGGCCTCGGCGGCACGCTGTCGGCGCGCCCTGAGCGGCTGGACGAGGTGCGGCCGGACCGGCTGCCGGAGACGGTGGGCGGGAGCCTGGCCGGGCACGGCGGCGAGGACGACCCGGACCTGTTCGAGATGGACCCGATCGAGTTCGAGAACCTGATCGCGGAGCTGTTCCGGCTGCGCGGTTTCCGGGTGATGACGACGGCCCGCAGCGGTGACGTCGGGGTGGACGTGGTCGCCGAGGACCTCGATCCGGTGACCGGCGGCAAGATCGTGATCCAGGCGAAGCGCTACCGCTCGACCGTCTCCCCCACGGCCGTGCGCGACCTCGACTCCACCGTGCGCCACCACGGCGCGATCAAGGGCATCCTGGTGACGACCGCGGGCTTCGGCCCGGGCTCGTACGAGTACATCCGCAACAAGCCGCTGTCGCTGGTCAGCGGCCCCGAGCTGGTCGAGCTGCTGGCCGAGCAGGGCCTGCGCGGGCGGCTCGGCGGCGCCCCGCACGCCGTCGACGAGGCACCGGACGGGGACGGGCCGGCCGAGCGGCGCACCGGTGTCGAGGTGGTGTGGCGGAGCCGGACGGCCGGCGGGGACGCGGTCGAGCTGGACGTGACGGCGTTCGTGTGCGCGGGCGGCCGGGTGCTGAGCGACGAGCACTTCGTGTTCTTCAACAATCCGCAGGACCCGGACGGCGCGGTGCGCCTGCACCCGACCCGTTCGGTGCCGGGCGAGCCGTTGCGGGCCGCCCGGGTCACGCTGGACCCGGCCCGGCTGGGGCCTGCGGTGGAGGAGGTGGTGATCGCCGTCTCGACCGAGGAGGAGGAGCCGCCGGCGCTGCCCCTCGGGTACGTGCACGGGCTGGCGCTGACGGGCGCGTACGGGCAGGGCGTGGCCGGTCCCGAGCGGTGGACGGCCGACACCGGGGGCGTGCCGGACAGCGCGATGCTGGTCGGGGCGTTCCACCGCAACGGCGGGGGCTGGCGGTTCACGCCCTCGGGCGCGTCGGTGACCAACGGCCTGGCCGGGCTCGCGGGGGCGTTCGGCGTGGCGGTCGAGTAGCGGGGCTCCGCCGAGCGGTATCGGGGTCGAGCGTCATACCTGAGGAGGAGAGGGGCCCCCTCCGCTACGGCAGGAGGGCGGGGGTCACCCCTCCCCGGGACATACAAATCGCCTTCGAAGTCCTTGGAAGGATGGAACGTACCCGATCATCCGTTCCCGTCCCCTCCAGGAGTCTCCCCGTGACGATGCCCGCAACCGCCGTCCGCACCGGCCGGGCGGCCGCCCGCGCCACCGGCCTGTACAAGGTCTACGGGGAGGGCGAGACCCGCGTCGTCGCCCTGGACAACGTCACCGTCGACTTCCCGCAGGGCGAGTTCACCGCCATCATGGGCCCC
>NZ_JBHWGD010000005.1:166361-199037 GCF_042733235.1 Kitasatospora sp. NPDC059722 | reverse complement strand
CCCGGGCCGTCCGCTCCCGCCCGGCCCGCGAACCCACGCAGACGCCAGGAGGCGCCATGACGGACCCGCCGGACCCTCGGGACCCTCCCGCGGCCGTCGGCCGGGGCCCCGCGCCCCAGCCCGGCCCGCCGGCGGGCCCCCGCCCCCCCGGGGCACTGCGATGGGTCCGTCAGCCGCGCGCGGCGGTGACGGCGGCGCCCAGCGCCTCCTTGATGCGCGGACCGAGGCGGCCGAAGCCCAGCTCCTTCATCGCGGCGCGCAGCAGCTCCTCCTCGCTGCGCTCGACCCCGTCGCCGTCCACCCAGCGGACGACCGCCAGCAGTTCCTCCGCCGAGTAGGCGGTCACGGGCCGCCCGGGCGTGAAGTCCGGCTTCGCCGGGCGACCGGCGGACGCGGCCGGCTCGACGGGCTGCTCCTCCGCCTCGACCGCCACTGCCTCGGCGGCGGACTCCTCCTCCACCGGGACCGGAGCCTCGACGGCGGGCTCGACGGCGGCCTCCGGCTCGTCCGTCACCTCGGCCTCGACGGCCACCGGCGCCTCAACGGCCTCCGGGGCCTCGGCGATCGGCTCGGGGGAAGCCTCGGGGGTCGGCTCGGCAGCGGCCTCGACCTCGGCGACCGGCTCGGCGACCGGCTCGGCGACCGGCTCGGCGACCGGCTCGGCCTCGACGGCGGCCTCGGGCTCGACAGCCTCGGGCTCGGCCTCGACGGTCGTCTCCGGCTCCACCACCTCTGCCTCGACGCCGGGCTCCTCCTCCACCACGGCGGGAGCCTCGACGACGGCCTCGGGCTCGGCGACCGCAACCTCAACGGCGGGCTCGGCCACGGCCTCGGCCTCGTCGGCCGTCTCCTCGACGACCTCCACCGACTCGGCGGTCACCTCGGCCACGACGGCCTCCGGCTCCACAACCTCGACCGGCGCCACGACGGCCGCCTCGGCGGTCTCCTCGGCCACGGCCTCCAGCTCGACAGCCTCGGCCTCGGCCTCAACGGCCGTCTCCTCGACGACCTCCACCGACTCGGCGGCCACCTCGGCCACGACGACCTCCGGCTCCACAGCCTCAACCTCAACCGGCGCCTCGACGGCCGCCTCGGTGGTCACCTCAGCCACCGCCTCCAGCTCGACAGCCTCGGCCTCGTCTGCGGCCACCTCGGCCTCGGCAGCCTCAACGGCCGTCTCCTCGACGGCCTTCGGCTCCTCGGCCTCGACCGGCGCGTCCTCGGTCTCGACGAGCGCGGCGGCGGCCACGAGGTCGTCGGCCGCCGGGGACGGCGCCGGGAGGGAGACGACGGACGGCTCGTCCCCGATCTCCGCCTCGACCTCCGCCTCGACCACCGGCTCGACCACCGGCTCCGCCGAAGTCTCGGCCTCGGTCACGGCCTCGGCCGCCTCGTCGGCCTCCTCCGCGACGACAGCCGCGGCAGGAGCCTCCGCCAGCCCGTCGCGCTGGCCGCCGGCCAGGGCCTGGCGGGCCGCGTAGGCGGCGTCGGCGGCGCGGCGGTCGGCCCTGGCGGCGGCGAGCTCGGCGAGCAGGTCGCCGAGTCCGGCCTCTTCCAGGGTGGTGCGCAGGCTGTGGATGGTGGGCAGGCGGTAGAGGGTGCCCTCGTCGGCGGCGAGGCGCTCGACGAGGTCGACGAGCTCGGCGAAGGGCAGGCCGTCGAGGTCATGGTCGGGCAGGACGCGGGCGAGTTCGCGCAGGCCGGCGTTGATCGCGTCGAAGGTCTGGGCGGTGCGCTCGACGAGGGTGCCGTCGCCGGGGGCGGTGGGCAGGGTGCCGGAGGGGGCGAGGGCGGCCCAGGCGCGGCGCTCGACCTCGGCGGAGGCGAGGGCCTCGTGGAGGTCCTCGCGGCGGGTGCGGCGCTCGGTGGCGAGGGCGGCGGCCTGCTTGCGCAGGGCGCGGGCGCGCAGCCAGGAGAGCTTGACGCCGCGCTCGCGACGCCAGGCGCCGTCGGCGGTGGCGGCGGTGAGGGCGTCGAGGTCGGCGTCGTAGGCGGCGGCCGTCAGGGTGCCGGAGGTGCGGTGGACGCGCTGGAGGAGTTCGACGAGGAGCACGGTCTTGGCGACGGTGTCGGGTTCGTCGAGCTTGGCGTCGGTGGCGAGCGCGGTGACGGCCTCCCAGGTCCGGGTGAGATCGTGGCCGCGCAGTTCGGCGAGGGCGCTGCTGGCGGCGCGGGCGTCCTCGGGGGTGGCGACGGTGTCGAGGGCCGCGTACCAGGCGTGGGTGTCGGTGGTGAGGGTGAAGGCGCCGAGTTCGGCGTAGCGGCCGAGGTCCTCGCGGAGGTCGGGCTCCGCGGCGGCGTCCTGGGGGTCCTTGACGTCTGCGGCGTCGGCGACGTCCGCCGGGTCGGCTGCGTCGGCGTTGCGCGAGTGAAGCACTGTCATGTGAGGTCCGGTTCTGGGCGACGGCGGCGGGGCTGGCGGCGAGGGGGCGACGGACCGTTCGCGCGGGGTGCCCCGGGGCCGGGGCGGGGGGCGCGCGGTCGAACCGCCGGTTGTGGACGCCCAGAATACGGGTGCCCGTTCGAGCCTTGCACGCACCCACCGTCCGACGGGCCGGTGTCGCGTGCCATGACGCCCGGCTGGGCGCTACTCGGGAGGTCCGGGCGGGTGACCGCCGGCGGGGCCGGGCGGGTGGTGGTGTCGGCCGTCCGGGCGACGGAGGCGGTCGAGGGGGACGGTGCGGGTGCGCCGACCGGGCGGTGGCCGGTGGCCCGGGGGCGGGCGGTGGCCGGCTCGGCCGAGGGCGGCGAGGTCGACGGGGGCGAGGTATTCGGACAGGGGGGTGCGGTGCCACCACGCTCCGGTCCGCCGCAGTTCGCGCCATCCGGTGAACCGGTAGAGGTGGAGGGTCGCCCGGACGTGGGTCGGCGGGGCGTCGGGGAAGGGGTTGTGGCGCAGCAGGCGCAGGGTGGCGGGGTCGCCGGTGAGGAGGCGGGCGGCGAAGGGCAGGAACCAGGGGCGGGCGTAGCCGGGTGAGATGCCGGCGAACCACATGAGCCAGTCGAGCCGTAGATGGTAGGGGGCGTACTGGCGGGGCAGGCGGCGGACGTCGCCGGGTTTGCCCTTGAAGCCGTATTCGCGCCAGACGGTGTCGGGGGTGAGGACGGGTTCGTCGGTGCCTTCGACGACGACCTCCTGGCGGACGCGGTTGATGCTGCCGAAGGCGCCGTAGGTGTTGACGAGGTGGAGCCGGTTGAAGGAGCGGTTCATGACCTGGCCGCGGGAGAGCAGGTTGCGCACGGGCCAGTAGCTGAGGACGGCGACGGTCGCGGTGAGGGCGAGGACGAGGGCCTCGTACCAGGCGGGGGTGGCCGGGTAGGTGCGGGTGTGGACGGGCAGGCCGATGCGGGCGGGGTCGACGGCGGCGAGGGCGAGCGCGATGGTGAGCCAGTTGAGCCAGGCGAAGTTGCCGGAGGCGATCAGCCACAGCTGGGTGGCGGAGATCAGGCAGGCGGCGTAGGTGGCGACCGGCTGCGGGAGGAAGAGTCCGAGCGGGACGACGAGTTGGACGACGTGGTTGGCGGCGGCCTCGACGCGGTGGAGGGGGTCGGGCAGGTGGTGGAAGAACCAGCTGAGCGGTCCTGGCATGGGCTGGGTCTCGTGGTGGTAGCGCAGGCAGGTGAGGTCGCGCCAGCAGCTGTCGCCGCGGATCTTGATCAGTCCGGCGCCGAACTCGACGCGGAAGACCAGCCAGCGCATCAGCCACAGGACGGGGGCGGGCGGGGCGGTGTCGGCGGTGCCGAGGAAGGCGGCGAGGAAACCGGCTTCGAGGAGGAGCGACTCCCAGCCGAAGGAGTACCAGGTCTGGCCGACGTTGACGATGGAGAGGTAGAGGACCCAGAGCAGGGCCCACGGCAGCGGGGAGGCCCAGAGCGGGAGGGCGTCGCCGAGTCCGGCGGCGAGGGCCGCGGCCGCGGCGGCTCCGGTCCACGCGACGGCGGCGAAGTAGCGGTCGCTGTAGTGGAGGTGGAACAGGCTGGGTGCCCGGCGGAAGGGGACGCGGGCGGTGAAGCGCGGCACCGGGAGCATGCCGTGGGCGCCGATCAGGGCGCGGAACTGGGCCGCGGCATTGAGGAAGCCGATCAGGTAGAGGCCGGCGAGCATCCGCTGGACGAGCAGCCGGCTCGGCCAGTAGTCGGGGACGGCGAACCAGTCCATGCGGCCCATGCCTACCACCGCGGGCGGCCGGTCGGGCCCGAACGGGCGGGCGGGGGCGGGCGGTTCACCCGCTCGGTGGCGGCGGATGGCGGAGTTCGAACGGCAGGCGGCAGGCGGCAGGCGGTGGCGTACGGACGATTGGGGTCCGGGCCCGGACGGCAGTGGGGCGGGGAGCCTCTCCTCGGGGGTGAGAGGCGCCCCGCCCCACTGGACGGTCCGGTGATCTCGACGGTGCCGCGGACGGCCGCTCGGCGTTCAGCCCGGCAGGACCATTCCGCTCTCCCCGGCGATGCCCGGGCGGCCGGCGGATCCGTTCTGCTGGAGCCGGTCGACCAGGAGGGCGGCCAGCGTGCCGAGCTCCTCCTCGGTGCGGGACTGCGCGGTGACGTCCATGCCGACGGTGAGGACACCGTTGACCTGGCCGGTGCGGGCGGTGCGCATCGGGGTGCAGGTGAAGCTGAAGATCTGCTGCCCGCGCTGGTCGGGGCGCCCTGACTGGATCCGGACGTCGCCGAGGACGGTGGCCCGCCCGGTGTGGTAAGCCTCGGCGACGGCCTGCTGGAGGCCGGCCGCACCGAGCTGCGGGTAGGCGGCGCCGACCGCGCCGTACGCCACCGGGGCTCCGAAGGTCTCGGCGTGCTGGGCGTTGGCGTAGCGGATCTCCTGGCCGGGGCCGTCGGTGAGCATGATCGGGAAGGGCGAGCCGTCGAAGGCGGCGAACATCTCCTGCTGCTGGGCGAGCAGGGTGTCGCGCAGCCGGATCTCGGAGAGGAGGGCCTCGGCGAGGTGCTGGATGTCGCGCAGGCGCTCGCGCCCCCACTGGCGGGGTTCGCGGTCGAGGACGCAGACGGTGCCGATGACGGTGTTGGTGTCGTCGACGAGCGGGGCGCCCAGGTAGGCGCGCACGCCGAGTTCGTCGACGACCGGGTTCCCGGCGAACCGGGGGTAGGCGAGGATGTCGTCGAGGGCGAGCGGGGAGCGCTGGGCGACGACGTGGGGGCAGAAGCCGTGGCTCAGCGGCATCTCGCGCGTGGGGAGGTCGAACGCGATGCCCCGGTCGGCCCAGGAGGCGCCGTCGTCGGAGGCCGTGTCGGAGGAGTTTGGCGGAATGTAGAGCCCCCGGAACATCTGGCGCTCGTCGTTGATGAAGTTGACCATCGCGATGGGGGCCCGGGTGATGCTGGCCGCCAGGTGGGCGAAGCGGTCGAAGGCTTCGTCCGCGGAGGGTTCGTTGAGACCGAGGGTGCGCAGTCTGCGGGTGCGCTCGGACTCGCCGGCGGCACCCGGGAACTGGCCTTGAGTGCTCATCACATCAGTCATGGCGCACATGTAATCAGACATCCGGGGGGTTCGGCGCCCCCGGGCCGGGTGGTTCTGGTTGCTGATGGACAGTCAAAGCCGCATGTGAACGGCCGCTCGGCAGGTTGCCGCGGGGACGAAGATCACTTCCCATCCGGTCACATGGCGAAACCAAGCGAAATTCGGACGATCTTTTTCGCGCCAATCCAAGATCGGCTCTGGGTGACTTCCTTATGCCCATATGACAATGAGCCCTGCCGAAGACACGGACGGTAGCCCCAACCCCCGGGGATCCCGGCCGGAGTTCCGCACGCACCGGTTGCAAAGGGGCGAACGAGGGCAACCGGCCGCCACCCACGACCCCACACCCCACCGCAGCGGCGGCCGGCGCGGCATCGACGGCACGGACGGAGGCACGACACCCCGAAACGAGAGGACCCCGGCATGACCATGGACTACTTCACCGACGAGCGCCACGAGAGCCTCCGGGCGGAGGTGCGCGAGTTCGCGGAGAAGGAGATACGTCCGCACGTGGCCAGAATGGAGGCCGACCGGCAGGTGGAGTTCGAGCTGTCGCGCGAGATCGCCCGCCGGGGCTGGATCGGTGTGACGATCCCGCAGGTCTTCGGCGGGCTGGGGCTCGGGCACCTCGCCAAGACCGTCATCGTCGAGGAACTGGCCCGGGTGAGCGGTGCGATGGGCGCCGTGGCCCAGGCCTCGCAGCTCGGCGTGGCCAAGGTCCTCCACTACGGCTCGGACGCCCAGCGGCGCAAGTGGCTCCCGAAGTTCGCCTCCGGGGAGGCCCTGCCCACCATCGCCGTCACCGAGCCGGAGTCCGGCGGCCACGTGCTCGGCATGGCGGGCACCGCGCGCCGGGAGGGAGACGAGTACGTCCTCAACGGGCGCAAGTGGTTCGTGGGCAACTCCCACATCGGCGACGTCCACGGCGTCGTCCTGCGCACCGACCAGGGCAGCCGGGGGCTGTCCGCGTTCCTCGTCGAGAGCGACCGCCCGGGCTTCCGCACCGGCACCCGCGGCTCCCAGAGCGGGCTGCACGGCTTCAGCTTCGGCGAGATCGTCTTCGAGGACTGCCGCGTCCCGGTGGGCAACCGGCTCGGCCGCGAGGGCCAGGGCCTGGACGTCGCCTACTCGTCGTCCACGCTCTACGGACGGCTCAACCTGGCCGCCGTCGCCCTCGGTATCCACGTCGCGATCGTCGAGGACACCGCGCGCTTCGCGGAGGAGCGGGTGCTGTACGGCAAGCCGCTCAACCAGCTGCCCAACATCGCGCTGAAGCTCGGCGAGATGCAGTCCCGGCTGATGACCGCCAAGCTCGCCGCCTACCACGCCTCGCACCTGCTCGACCACGGCAAGGCCTGCGACGCCGAGCTGATGAACGCCAAGCTCATCAACACCGAGTACGCGCTCGACTCGGCGCGCAACGCCATGGAGATCCACGCGGCCCGCGGCCTGCACACCGACTTCAACATCGAGCGCTACCAACGGGACGCCACCCACGTCTACCCGCCGGCCGGCACCTCGGACATCCAGCGGCTGCGGCTCGGGCAGATCGCCTCGGGCACGTACGGCAAGCAGTGGTCGGCCGAACTGTCCGGGCCGGCCAGCTGGGCGTGGACCGAACTGGCCCAGCGGGAGGCGCAGCTGGAGGAGGAGGCCGAGCGCCGCGGCGGAGAGGTGATCACGATGCCGCTGGCGGGATAGCGGCCGGGCCCGGCACCGCCGTCGACCCCGATCGGACCGACCACCCCTGTTCGCCGGTCCGCCCACTCGTCGACCGTCCGCCGACGCCCCTGCCGATGTGCCTGCCGATGCCCCTGCCGATGAACCTGCCGACGTCTCAGTCGACGTCCCCGTCGGTGTCTCCGTCGATGCCTCTGTGGCCGACCCTTCAGCATACCGACGTTTGACCTGTTCCTGACGGCTCCGCGGAAGGATCCCCCGACCTCCCGCGGAGCCGTCCCCCTCACCGGGAAAACGGTTCGACCTGCGACGATCCGTCACCGCACCATCCGACGGAGGGTGTTCGCTTCTGCCATCAGCCGGTCACATATCGTCAGTTGATGTTGCGATGAGGGCACCTGGGGCTGGTAGCGTTCCTGCCGTCGGCGGCCGTGCTGCACCCCGCCCGGACACTGACACCGAGTCACCCCCGTGACACCGCGTCATGATCGTGACACTGCGTCACCCCCGTCCGGCAACCCCGGCCGTGGCGCCCCGAAGCCCCGGCCGGACCGCGCGCGGGCACAACCGCCGTTCGGCCCAGCAACAAGGAATCAGATGCCAGGCATATCGGCCCCCCGCACGGGCCACCGCGCCGGCCGGTCCGGCTCCCTCCGCAGCTCGCTCCTCCTCCTCGTGCTGGTCCCCAGCGTGGGCCTCGCCGCCGCCTGGGGCTACGCCGCCTACCTGCTGCGCGACGCCGGGCAGAACACCGCGCTCGCCGCCGGCAGCGCCGCCGTCGCACTGGTCCTGCTGGTCAGCCTGGTCCGCGGCATCCGCGCGGCCCGCTCGCTGCCGGCCCGCCTCGCCGGACTCCGCGCCGACACCCTCGCCCTCGCCCAGCAGGAACTGCCCGCCGTCGTCGGACGGCTGCGCTCCGGCGAGCCCGTGCCCGTGCCGCCGACCTGGTCCCCGTCCCGGCGCACCGGCGACGAGGCGCAGCAGATCGCCGACGGCCTCGCCGCCGTCCGCCAGGCCGCCGTCGCCGCGATCGTCCACCAGGCGCAGGGCCGCGAGGGCACGAAGAAGGTCTTCCTCAACATCGCCCGCCGCACCCAGATCCTGATCCACCGGCAGATCAGCATGCTCGACGCGCTGGAACGCGAGCACGAGGAACCCGAGCTGCTGCGCGAGCTGTTCGCCGTCGACCACCTCGCCACCCGCATGCGGCGCAACGCCGAGAACCTGGTGATCCTCGGCGGCGCGCTGCCCGCCCGCCGCTGGCGCAACGCCGTTCCGGTCGTCAACGTGCTGCGCAGCGCCGTGTCGGAGACCGAGAACTACTCGCGCGTCGTCGTGCAGGGCGTGCCGCGCGCCTCCCTCAGCGGGCAGGCCGTCGCCGACGTCATCCACCTCGTCGCCGAACTGATCGAGAACGGCACCACCTTCTCGCCGCCTTACACCCAGGTGCAGGTCTCCGCGCAGGAGGTCCCGAAGGGGCTCGCGGTCGAGGTCGAGGACCGCGGCCTCGGCATGGGCGAGGAGGAGTACGAGCGGCTCAACGACTACCTCGCCAACCCGCCCGAGCTGGACGTCTCCGCGCTCGGCGACGACCTGCGGCTCGGCCTGTTCGTCGTCGCGCGCCTGGCCGCCCGGCACGAGATCCAGGTGACCCTGCGCCCCTCGCCGTACGGCGGCACCCGGGCCGTGGTGCTGGTGCCGGCCGTGCTGCTGGAGAAGGCCGAGCAGCCGGCCGCGGTGCCCGGGCTGCCCTCCGGCGCGCGCGTCACCCGCACGCCCGTGCCGGGGCCGCGTCCGGCGGCGGCGGACGATCTCGGCGTGCTGGACGGGGAGTTGGTGGACGACCTCGGCGTGCTGGAGGACGTGGCTCCGGGGCCCTCGATGCCCGCGGTTCCGGCCGTACCGGTGGTTCCCTCGATGCCGTCCATGCCGTCCATGCCGTCCATGCCGTCCATGCCGACTGTGCCCCCGGCGTCCTCGATACCTCCGGGCGCTTCGGCGCCGCCGGTCGGCTCCGCGCCGTCGGCTGTTCCGGCGCCTCCCGCGCTTCCGGTGCGTCCGGTCGGCGGTGGCTCTGGGTCCGGGGCCGGCTCCGGCTCCAGCTCCGTCATCAGCGAGCTCCTCGCCCAGTACCCCGTGGACGACGACCGGGACGACGCGCAGGCCGCTCCGCCCGCCAACGGCGGCCTGACCGTGGGTGCCTCGATCCCCGGCCTGCCCGGCGCCGTCGTCGTCCCCCGGCCCGTGTACCCGCGCCCGTACGACGACATGGCCGAGAGCCACGCCGACGGCCTCGGTGGCGACGGCACCGGTGGCGCGAGCGGGACGGGTGGGGCGAGCGGGACAGGTGGGGCGAGCGGGACAGGTGGGGCGAGCGACGCGGTCGAGTCCGACCTCGGCACCGTGTCCGCCGACCGGATCGCGCCCACCCACGAGCGCGCGGCCGACGCCCCGTTCGCCCACGACCCGGACGGCGAACTGCGCACCCCGCGCGTCCTGCCGCAGCGGGTCCGCAACGCCAGCCTCGCCGAGCAGTTGCGGGAGGCCAACGCGCCCGGCGGCGTGGCGGGCCCGACCGGCCCCGTCGCCCCCGCCCCGGCTCCCCGGTACGGCGGGAGCGACGACAGGAGCGTCTACAGCGACTTCGGGGACGCCGGGCGGGGCGACGGCTCCCGGGGCGATGGTCCCCAGGGCGGCGGCGCTCGCGGTTACGCCGACGAACCGTCCCCCCAGCGCTCCCGCGCCACCATGGCCGCCATCCAGCGCGGCACCCGGACCGCCCGCGCGTCCGACCCCGTGCCGGGCGCGCCGACCGCACCCGGCACGCCCACCACACCTGCCACACCTGCCATGTCTGCCACGCCCATCGCGCCGACCGCACCCACCACACCCCCCGCACCGGCCGCGCCTCCCGCCGCTAAGGAAGCCAAGGAACAGCAGTGATGACGCAGCACACCGACACCCAGCGCGACCTCAACTGGCTGCTGGACCAGCTGGTGGCGCGGGTACCCGAGACCCGGCACGCCATCGTCCTCTCCGAGGACGGCCTGCTGGTCGGCCTGTCCCAGGGCCTGGACCGGGCCGACGCCGAGCACCTGTCCGCCGTCGCCTCCGGACTGCAGAGCCTGGCCCGCGGCGCCGGCCACCGGTTCAACGGCGGACGCGTCCGGCAGACCGTGATCGAGATGGACCAGCTGTTCCTGTTCGTCACCACCGCCGGCCAGGGCGCCCGTCTGGCCGTGCTCACCAGCGAGCAGGTCGACGCCGGACTGATGGCCTACGAGATCAACATGCTGGTCAAGCAGGTCGGCCAGTACCTCACCGCCGCGCCGCGCAGCGACGCCGGCCAGGTCGGCGTGGGTGGCGGTGCGTGACCGCCGACGCCGACGAGGCCTGGTTCTTCGACAAGGACGCAGGCCACCTGGTCCGTCCTTACGCGATCACCAACGGGCGCACCGGCCCGGTCCGTGACGGCTTCGCGCTGATCACCCTCGTGGTCACCGCCGACCCCCGCACCGACACCAGCCGGCTCACCCCCGAACCGGCCGCGATCATCGACCTGTGCCGCGAACGGCCGCTGGCGGTGGCCGAGATCGCGGCCACGCTCGACCTGCCGGTGAGCGTGGTCAAGGTACTCCTCGACGACCTGGCCGAGGCCCGGCTGATCCTCACCCGCGCCCCGGTCCAGCTCGCCGAGGCGCCGGACATCTCCCTGATCCAGGCCGTGATCGAGGGGGTCCGCCGGCTCTGAACCGGCGGCGGCCCCCTCCCCAGCAACTCCCACTCCCCTACCAGGAGACCGAATTGACGACCCAGAGCCTCGTGCCGGGCGCGGTCAAGATCCTCGTCGCCGGCGGCTTCGGCGTCGGCAAGACCACCATGGTCGGCTCGGTCAGCGAGATCGAACCCCTGCAGACCGAGGAGCGGATGACCCGCGCCAGCATCGGGGTCGACAGCCTCGAAGGCGTCCAGGGCAAGTCCACCACCACGGTGGCCATGGACTTCGGCCGCATCACCGTCCGCGACGACCTGGTGCTCTACCTCTTCGGTACGCCCGGGCAGTTCCGCTTCTGGTTCATGTGGGACGACCTCGCCCTCGGCGCCCTCGGCGCGATCGTCCTCGCCGACACCCGCCGGCTCGAAACCAGCTTCGCCGCCGTCGACTTCTTCGAGCAACGGGGCATCCCCTTCGCGATCGGCGTCAACTGCTTCCACGGCCGCCGCGACGCCACCCCGGAGGACGTCCGCCACGCCCTCGACCTCGGGCCCGAGGTGCCGGTCGTCCTCTGCGACGTACGGGAACGGGCCTCCAGCAAGGAGCTCCTGCTCGCCCTGCTCGACCGCGTCCACCGCAACGCCCTCGCCGGGCGGCGCTGAGGCGCGGGGGTACTGACGGGTGGGGGTAATGACGGGTGGGGGTACTGACGGGCGGGGTGGGGTGCGGTTTCAGGCGGAGGCGGGCGTCTCCAGGGCCGCGAGCGCACGGACCAGCGGTGCCAGCTCCGGTACCTCCGCCGCCCGGGCCAGCGTCGCCTCCAGGGCGGCGTCGTGCACCGGGCGGGCGGCGGCGAGCAGTTCCCGGCCCTCCGGCGTCAGCTCGGTGTAGATCCCGCGGCGGTCGTCCGGACAGAGGTAGCGGCTGAGCAGGCCGCGGCCCTCCAGCCGCGCCACCAGCCGGGTGGTCGCGCTGCTGCTCAGCGCCGCCGCCCGGGCCAGCTGCTGCATCCGCATGTGCCAGCCGTCCTGGCGCGACAGCGCGTCCAGCACCGTGTACTCGACCACCGAGAGCCGGTGCTCCGCCTGGAGCGCCTTCTCCAGCGCCGTGTCGATCAGCCCGTGCAGCGCGGCGAGCGTGCGCCAGCCGCCGGCCCGGATCTCGGCGGCGTCGTCACGGATCCCCATGGCTCGACTCCCTCTCGCGCGGTTCGGTCGCTCGTCCGCTCAGTATGACAGCCGACGCCGGTTACCTGTTTCTGCAATTACCTGGCCTTATGTGTCGGGCACAGGGCGCCCGGTGTGGGCGGCTCGGGGATTCAGGCTCAGGGAATCAGGCCCGGGGAATCAGGCTCAGCGAATCAGGCTCAGCGAATCATGCGTGGGCCTCCGGTGGGGTCCAGGCCGCCTGGCAGAGGGCCGTCGCCAGGGCCTCCGTGTAGTGCGCGGCGGCCAGCCAGGCGGTGGTGAACGTGCTGTGGTCGTCGGGGAGCACGCGGCCGAACACGTCACGGTGGTGGTCGGTCGCGGCGGTGCGCAGCGCGTCGAGGAGGTCGGCGGCGGTCGTCAGGCCCGCCTCGCGCAGCCGGGCGCCATCGGCTGCGGTCGTGCTCGTCCCCGGGGTCAGGGCGCTCCGGCCGGAGGTGACGGTCTGCTCGATCCGACGGCCGAGCAGGTGCGCGGGCGGGTCCAGCGAGTGGGCGGACGGGTCGAAGGGAGGGGCGGGGACGCCCGGGGTCGCGGGGACGCCCGGGGTCGCGGGGACGTCGGCGGCCTGGAGGCGTTCCAGGCCTAGGTTGACGCGGCCGGCCCGGTCGGCGGGGAGGGCGAGCGTCGGGGTGCTGGTCGGGGTGTCGGTCGGGCCGGCGTCCGGGGTGTCGGTGGACGCCTCGGCCACAGCGGTGCCGATCGCGAGCAGCCGCAGTTCGGGACGGGCCGCGCGCTCCAGGCGGCCGATCACCCGCAGCCGCAGGCCGGGGGCGGCGGCGAGCAGGGCCAGGTTCGCGCGGTGGGCGAGCCCCGGGTGGTCGTGGGCGGCGCGCAGCGCGACCACCGGGCCGTCCTCGCCGCAGCGTGCCAGGAGGCGTGGTGCTCCCCCGGGCGTCTTCGCCGGGGCGTGCTCGGTGGGAGCGTCGCTCGTCGGGCCCAGCAGGGTGACGTCCAGGAACAGGAGGTCGCTCCCGGCCGGGCGCGTCTCGTACGGGACGGCCTGCGCCGCGAGCGCGCGCTCCACCTGGGCGGCCACCGGTTCGGCCCAGAGGCCGGCGGCGGGCTCCGCCGTCCACGCGGCGCCCGCGGCCCGGACGGCGCGCACGGCGGCGCCGGCCCCGAGCCGTCCGCTCGCCGATCTGGTGGCGCCCTGGACGGCCAGCCCGGCGCGTGTGAACTCGCGGTGGCTCAGCGAGGTGTCGCCCAGCCGGACCGCCCGGTTGCCCGCCCCGACGGCCTGTGCGGCCGCCGCGTCGGGGTCGGCGTACGGCAGCACCTCGGAGACGGTGCTGAGCCGGCCGCCCGCGTCCACCGCCCAGCTGAGCACGCCCGCGTGCGTGGCCGTCAGCACCGGCTCGGCGAACAGCCCGTGCAGCCGCAGCCCGCCCGCGTCGCCGTACGCCTGGCGGGCGGTGCCGCGCAGCTCCGCGACCGGGCCGCGGACGGGACCAGTAGCGGAACCGGTGACGGAACCGGCGGCGGGGCCGGCGGCCGGGTCCGCGGTGAGGCGGCGGGTGAGGGTGAGCAGCTCGCGCAGATCGGCGACGAGGTCCGCGAGGCGGTGGTCCGGCGCGCCGGAGCGGGCCGCGCGGATCCGCGTCGCCACGGTGACCGCCACCGCGGCCGGGCGGTACAGCCCCGCCGCGCGGGCACCGTGGGCCGCCCGCAGCAGCTCCGCCTGGGCGACGGCTCCCGCCCCGCTCACGCCCGCCGCCAGGACGGCGGCCGCGGCGTGGTGGAGGTGGCGGGCGGCGGCCTGCTCGGCGGGGGTGAGGACGTCGTCGTCCGCCACCTGCTCGGTGGGAGCGGCGGGAGCGGCGGGTTTGGAGGGTGGGGCGGGTTCGGTGGGTGAGGCGGGTTCGGACGGCCCGGACGGCCCGGACGGCTCGGGATCGTCCGTGGCGTCGGCCAGCGGGCACAGCGTGACCGCCGCCGCCCGGTGCACGCACGCCGGGGCGAGCAGGCAGCCGCAGTGCACGCCGGACGGGTCGGCGAGCACCCCGCCCGGGGCGTGCAGGACGAGCACCGTCTCCTCGTCCACCTCCACCCGCCACTCGTCGCCGGAGCTCGTCACCGGACGCTCCGCCAGTTTCGCCGCCGCGCCGTCCAGCCGCTTCTGCAGCCGGGCGCTCAGCCCCGCCACCACCTCGGCGACCACCTCGGGCCGCACCCGCGGCCAACCGATCGACCCTGTCGTCATCGCACCTTCTCCCCCACCCAGCGGGCCAGTTCCAGCGGGCTCAGTGCCGCCACCGGCATGCCGGCCGCGACCAATTGGCCCGCGACCGCGGTCGAATACCGGGCCGTGCCCGTGTCGTCGAGCGCCGCGCAGCCGAGCACGTGCACGCCCGAGTCCACCAGCGCCCGGGTCTGCGCGAGCAGCGCGCCGACCGGGCCGCCCTCCTCGAAGTCGCTGATCACGGCGACCAGCGTGCGCGACGGCACCGTCACCAGCTCCCGCGCGTAGCGCAGGCCGGACGCGATGTCCGTGCCGCCGCCGATCCGCACCTCCAGCAGCAGGCCCAGCGGGTCCTCCACGCGCTCGGTCAGGTCGACGATCTCGGTGGAGAAGGCCACGAAGTGCGTGCTCAGCGACGGCACCCCGGCCAGGATCGAGGCGGTGAGCGCCGCCCAGACCGTCGACGCCTCCATCGAGCCGGAGACGTCCACCACGAGGATCAGCCGCCAGTCCGCCGACTTCCGCGCCCGCGTCCGGAACACCGGGCGCTCCGGCACGATCACGGTGCCGCCGTCCGGGGCGGGGCGGGCGGTGGCGAGGTTCGCGCGGATCGTGCGGTCGAGGTCCAGCCCGCCGCCCGGGCGACGGCTCGGGCGCGGCAGGCTGATGCCGGTCAGCGCCGGGCGCAGCCGGGTCGCCAGCTCGCGGGTGAGCTCCTCCACCAGGCGCCGCACCAGCGGGCGCAGCCCGGCCACCCGCGCCTCCGGCAGACCGCCCGCGTGCTCCAGGACGGTGCGCAGCAGCTCGACGGACGGGCGGGCGGCGCCCGGGTCGATCGCCTCCAGGGCGTCCGTACGGCCCTGGGCGACGGCCGCCGCCAGGACCTCCTCGCGGATCCCGGGCCCGAACAACGCCGACAGCTCCTCGGCCCACTCGCGGACCCCCGGGTAGGGGGCCTCGCGGCCGCCCCGCCGGCCCCGGCCGTCCAGGCCGGGGCCGGAGCCCTCGCCCCGGCCGGTGCCGTACAACTCGTCGAGGGCGGTGGCGAGTCGGGCGGCGCGGGCGCCCCGGCCGGAGCCGCCGGGGCGGCCGAGGAGCAGACGCCAGCGCTCGGCGGGGGCGAGGCCGTGGCCGGTCTCGGGGAGGGCGGGCAGGGGCTCCGGGGTGCGGGCGGGTGCGGTGGGCGGTGCCGGGAGCAGTCCGAGTTCGCCGAGCACGCCGCGGGCGGCGAGGTCGGCCCTGGCCCACGTCGCCAGGACAGCGGGCGGCACGGCGTCGGGCAGGTCGACGAGCCGCGTGCCGAGGCGCTCCTCGACCAGCGCCAGCAGCCGGTCGCGGGCGGCCGGGCTGAGCGTGTCGAAGCCTCCGCGCAGGGCGGGCAGGCGGTCGAGGAAGGCCTCGTCGGGCAGGGAGACGACTCGTTCCAGGACGGGTTCGAGTGCCTCGGGCGCGGCTGCGAACAGCCCCTCGGCGGCCGACAACAGCCCGACCAGTGACCGGGCGAGGGCATGGCGCGCCTCCGGCACGGTCGCGCCGTCGACCCACGACGCGGCCCGGCCACCGAGCTCGGCGGCCGGGTCCTGCCCGAGCAGGACGCGGACGGCCCCGGCGGCACCACGCACCAACGGGCTCCCGCCGTCGGCGAGTTCGCGCAGCACGTACCCGAGCCGGACCCCGCCGTCGAGATCCGCCCGCCGCGCCAGCTCCACCAGGGCCCGAGCGTCCGCAGGATCGTCGGACCCGCTCAGGCCCTCCAACTGCCGCACGGCAGCGGCGATCAGGAGGTCGCTGACGGCGGCCGGCGAGGCATGGAGGTGGGAGGGGGTGGCCGCCTCCGGGGCGGCGCCGTGCGGCAGGGGGACGGCACTTCCGGGGGACGGCGTGAAGGGGTGACGGTCCGACAGCGCAGAACCGCCCTGCGGCAGAAGGACATCGGTGTCGGCTGTGAGGTCGGTGGCGGGGTCGGTGGCGGGGGCGTCGGGAAGCGCCGCTCGGGGGTGGGCGCCGGTGGGATCGGTGGCGGGGTCGGTGGCGGGGGCGTCGGGAAGCGCCGCTCGGGGGTGGGCCTGGGTGGGGGCGGCCAGGGACGTGGTGTCCGGTGCAGGCCCGGAGCCGGCGTGGGCGCCACCCGGCACGGGCACGCCGCACACGACGCCCGGGGCCGACTCCCCCGCCGGCTCCGGCTCCGGCTCCGCGCCGGGCGCCGTGACGGTGGCCGGGGGCGCAGTGCCCTGCGCGGCGCCGTCTGCCGGCTCCCGTTCGGGCGCGGGTGCGGTCAGGGTCACGGGGAAGTGACCGGCGGACAGGCGGTCCAGGGTGGTGAGGGCGTCGAGGAGGTCGGGGAGGGTGCCGGCGGCGGGGAGGGTGGTGGCGAGTTGGGTGAGGCGGGTGCGGGTGAGGGCGGGGAGGTCGCAGGCCGCGGCGTCGGCGAGGCCCTGGATGACGTCGCGCGGGGTGGGGCCGTCGGCCTGCTGCTCGCGGCGGAGGCGGTCGCGCAGGGTGCCTTCGGCGGCCTGGGCGGGGGTGACGCCGCGGGTGCCGGCGACGGTGAGCATCGCGGCGGTGGCCGGGGTCCAGTGCAGGCGCCAGCGGGTGCCGAGGGTTTCGGTGCCGCCCGGGCCCGTCGAGTCGACCCGGTCGCCGTAGGGGACGCCGCAGGCGGAGAGGCGGTTCAGCAGGGTCTCGCGGCGGCGGTCGAGGGCGCTGCGCAGCGGGTCGAGGCGCAGTTCGCGCGGGCCCGGTTCGGCGGGGCCGGGCAGGCCGAGCGTCCCGGTGAGGGCTTCGACGGCGGGGCCGAGGCCGCTGCGGGGTGCTGCGGGGGTGGCGCGGCCGGTGCGGCTGCCGACGAGGACGCGTTCGAGGGCGCGGGCGACGGCCCGGCCGCGGCCGAGGGGTTCCCCCTGGGCGAGGACGGTCTGGACGGCTTCGACGAGTTCGCCGCGGCCGGGGGCGGCGAGGCCGCGAAGGCGGGCGAGGTCGCCGGTGAGGCGCACGATCTCGCGGGCGTCGGCGGGGCCGGAGGGGTGGTCCTGGGTGCGCAGGGCCTCGGTGATGCGGACGGCGGTGGTGGTGAGGGCGGCGGCGAGGCGGTCCGGGTCGCCGACCGCGTCGAGGACGGTGTGCTGCCACTCGGGGTCGCGGATGCCGGCCGGGTAGCCGGAGCGGGCGTCCAGGAGCGGGTAGGTGTAGGGGATGAGGGAAACGACGTGGGCGGGCGCCTCCGCGCCCGGCGGTTCGTCGTCGGCGTGCGGCCCGTGGGCGTGTGGCCCGTGGGCGTACGACTCGTCGGCGTGCGACTCATCGGCGTGCGTTTCGTCGGTGTGCGGCCCTTCGAGCAGCGCCGGTGCGTGGAAGGCGCCGATCACGGCGGCGACGCGCCGCCCGCCGGCCGAGGCGGCCGCGATCCGGGCGCGCATCCAGGCCTCGCGCCGGAGGTCGTACGGGTCGACGCCGGGACCGGTCTCGGCGTCGCGGCGCATGGCCCAGCCGACCAGCAGCGCGGCCCGGCGGACCGCCTCCGGGGCGGAGCCGGGGGCGGCGGTCTCGACGAGGCGGTCCCAGAGGTCCTCGTCGCCCTCGCGGCCGGTGAGCCGCCGGCGCAGGGCGTCGGTGACGGACGGGCCGGCGGCCGGCCCGCCCGCGGACCGCTGCCCGGCGCCCCGGTGGGCGAGCGGCAGGTCGCAGGCGATGGCCTCGACGCCGTTGCGCCGGGCCCAGCGCAGGGCTGCGAGCTCCGGGGAGAAGTCGGCGAACGGGTAGAAGGCGGGCCCGTCCGCGCTCTCGGCGGAAGGGTCGGCAGGGGCCGCCGCGAGGGCGACCGGGGCCTCCGTAGCCTCGTCCGCCAGGTGGCCGAGCCAGGGCTGGAACTCGGCGGGGAGTTCGACCAGCACCGCCTCGGGCCGGGCGGCGTCGAGCAGCGCGGGGACGACCGCGCTGAGGGACGGCGCGTGGTGGCGCACGCCGATCAGGTAGGGCCCGGACCGTTCGGTGCCGGCGGCGGCCAGGCGGGCCGCCGCCTCCTCGACGGCCTGCCGGGAGCCGTCGAACCCGGCGGCACCGGTCGGGATGTCGGGCATCACCGCGCTGCTCATGACCTCACGCCTCCAGGGCCGGGCGCAGGTCCCACAGGGTGCGCCAGGTGGCGGCGCCCTGTTCGGCGCGGCGCCGGACCGGGCCGTCCCAGTAGCCGAGCAGCCGGCCGGCGTCGGCCGGGTCGTCCTTGCGCACGACGCCGATCAGCTGGCCGGGCAGGCGGCCGAGCAGGTCGCCGCCGTCGGGCAGGTAGGCGGCGGCGACGCCGAGGGCGGTGGCGACCGAGACGGCCTCGGCGGTGCTCATCACCGTGGACGGGCGCTCGACGTCCCAGCCCTCGGTGGAGCGGCCGGTGCGCAGGTCCCGGAAGGCGGTGACCAGCGCTTCGAGGACGGCGTCGTCCACCGTGAACGGCGCGCCCGCGCGGGCGACGGCGGCGGTGGACTGGCGGCGGACCAGGTCGACCTCGGCGGCGAGGCTCGCGATCGGGCCCACCGTCTCGAAGTTGAACCGCCGCTTGAGGGCCGCGGACATCTCGCTGACGCCCTTGTCCCGCAGGTTGGCGGTGGCGATCAGGGTGAAGCCGGGGGCGGCGTGCAGCTGGGCGTCCGGGGAACCCGCCAGCTCGGGGACGGCGACGCGCCGTTCGGAGAGCAGCGAGACCAGGGCGTCTTGCACCTCCGGCAGGCAACGGGTGACCTCCTCGACCCGGGCGACGGCGCCGGCCGTCATCGCGGTGAGGACCGGGGACGGCACGAGGGCCTCCCGGCTGGGGCCCTTGGCGAGCAGGAGGGCGTAGTTCCAGCCGTACTTGAGCTGGTCCTCGGTGGTGCCGGCGGTGCCCTGGACGGTGAGCGCGCTGGTGCCGCACACGGCGGCGGCGAGCAGTTCGGAGAGCATCGACTTGGCGGTGCCGGGCTCGCCGACGAGCAGCAGGCCGCGCTCGCCGGCGAGGGTGACGACGCAGCGCTCGACCAGTGCCCGCTCGCCGACGAACTTCCGCTCGATGACGAGGCCCTTGCGACCCGCCTTGAGCTTCTCGCCGTCGCTGCCGAGGACGAAGGTGACGACGGCGCGCGGGGTCAGCCGCCAGCCGGGCGGGCGCGGACCGGAGTCGTGCGCGGCGAGGAACTCGAGTTCGGCCGCGTACTTCTCCTCGGGCGGCGTGATCTGCCGGGCGGGCGCGTCGGCCGGGGTCGTGCCGGAAGGGGTCGTGGTGGGGGCGGTCATCGGCGGGCCTTCCTGCGCTTCGCGGTCTGGAGCTGTTCGTATCCGGGGGCGTCGCCGTCGACGGTCCGCTGCCAGGCGCGGGCGAACAGCTCCGGGACGGGCTGGTGCGGCAGCGCGGGACGGTGGGTGGCCAGCTCGTAGAAGTCGGCCTTCCAGGTCTCGGCGGGCAGGGCGGGCGCCTTGGCCTCCTGCCAGCCGCAGGGCAGGAAGAGCGTGCGGCCGGCGCGGGCCCGCTTGGCCTCCATGACGAGGCCGGTGGCGGCGAGTTCGGCGCGAGCGCGCTTGAGCCGGGCGGGCTTCCAGCCCGTCCAGCGGGCGGCGTTGCGGTCGGTGGGGTCGGGCAGGGCGAGGAGCTGGAGGTAGAGCGCGGCGGCGTCCTCGCCAAGGCCGTGGGTGCGGGCCGCCTCGGCGACGAGGGCGGGGACGGAGAACTGCGGGTTGTGCAGCCACCGCGCGTCGCCCTCGGCGGAGCCGGCCGGCTCCGTGGGGGCGGCCAGGTTCTCCGGTTCGCCGCCGAGGACGGCCGCGATGGCGGCGAGCTCGCTCGCGAGCCCGTAGCCCGCGCCCAGTCCCTCCAGCAGTTCGAGTACCTGGTCGTCGGCGCCGGTGAGCCCGGCGGGGCGCAGCAGGACCCGCTCCATGGTGCCGCCGCTGGGGGCGAGGACGAGGGCGGGGCCACAGCGGACCAGCCCGTCGGGGTCGGCGCCGCCCTCGGGGGGCAGGCCGAAGTGGGAGCGCAGGATCACGGCCAGCGACTGGCCCTTGGCGGTCTGGAAGAGGTTGAAGTCGAACAGGAGCTCCGGGTCCGCGAGGCGTTCGCGCAGGGCGGTGGCGGTGCGCGGCAGCAGCGGGCGCAGCGGGCTGTCGGCGGGCAGGTGGTAGACGAGCCAGCGGAGAGCGTCGATGGCCCCGCGCAGCATTCCGAAGCCGGGGACGGCGGAGGCGTCGGCCGCGACCATCTGCTTCGACGACCCGTCGGGGGTGGTGGTGAGGCGGAAGGTGGTGGTGCGGCTCAGCCAGGGCGTCCGGTCGGGGTTGAGGACGGCCTCGACGTGGTCGACGTCGACGCCGGTGACGGTGGCCTGGGCGTCGTCGGGGAGGGTGACGAGCCGTCCGAAGTGCCGGATCCAGGCCTCGGCTCCGGCGGTGAGGTCGGGGCCGTCGCTCGGGAGGGTCTCGGGGTCGGCGGGCAGCAGCGCGGCCCAGACCTCGTCGAGTCCGGTGCGCTCGCGCCGGCGCAGCCAGTCACGGGCGGCGGTGGCCTCGGCGGCCTTGAGGCCGAAGTCCGGGAGCCGGTCGGCGGGCAGCACCGGGCCGTGCCACTGGAAGAGGGCGGGCGCCGCGGCGAGGACCAGGGAGGCCCGGGCCGTGCCGATGCCGGTGAGCTCGCCGAAGGCCGTGGCCCGCGCCCGGTCGGCGGGGACGGGCCCGTGCAGGGCGAGGACCCGCAGGAACGTGGCGATCCAGGCGGCGTCGAGCCGCTCCTCGGTGTTGCGCTCCGCGATGGTGGTGAAGTGGTCGACCGGACCGAACTCGCCGCTCGGGTCGTGGTCGACGGCCAGCCAGTACGCGTGGTCGCCGCGGGTGTTGCGGTGGCCGAGGATGACGACGGTGCGGTCGCCGTGGCGCAGCACCTGGCCCTGGCGGTGGGCGGTGGGCCGGCCGGTGGTGGTGCGCTCGGTGGGCTCGCTGAGGGCGATCTGGCGCACGGTGGCGCCGCGGTCGGCGAGCAGGCCCCGGGTGAGCTCGCCGAGCAGGAGCACGAGGGTGGAGCGGTGGGCGGGCTCGGTGAGCGGGGAGGCCGCAGCCTGGACCAGGAGGTGGAGCCGGCCGAGCAGGGGCAGCCACGCGTGGTGGATGTCGCCGCCCTTGAGGTCGACGGAGGCCGGGCTGCTCCAGCCCTCGGCGGTGGCCGGGGGAGGGTCGGCGAGGACGGCGGTGACGGTGCGCAGGTTGTTCAGCACCTTCCAGGTGCCGGGGGCACCCCACGAGGAGCCGTAGCGGTCGACGTCGGGCACCCAGCCGCTGACGGCGGCCTGGAGTTCGGCGTCGCGGCCGTGGTCGGGCCGGTGCTCGGGGGGTGCGGCGGCGGTGGCGGTGGGGGCGGTGGGTCGAGCCTCGGCCTCGGGCTGTTCGACGAACCGGCCGACGCCGTTGAGGAGTTCGGCGGCGATCCGGGCGAGTCCGGTGACGCCGGCGAGCAGCCGCGGGTCGGTGATGCCGGGGAGGGCTGCGCCGACGGCCCGGACGGGCAGCCTGCGGCGGGCGCCCCGGCGGTGCGTGAGTTTGCGGCGCACGCCCTGGACGGTGAGCCAGCGCTGCTCGTTCTCGGGCACCGGTTCGACGTCGGCGGGCCAGGCGATGTCGATCAGCACGGCGGCCTGCTCGGGGGTGACGGCGCGCAGCACCTGCGAGCCGGCCTCGTCGCGGGGGCGCAGCGCGTGCCAGTGGTCGAGCGGCGGGACGAGTCCGGTGCCGACGGCCTGGAGGTCGCCGGGGCGGCAGGGGCTGAGGTCGACGGTGCGGGCGTGGTCGGCGGTGGCGACGTCGGGGCCGAGGTCGGGCAGGGTGAGGGCGAGGTGGTCGCGGATCGACCTCGTGACGACCGGGCCCGTCGGGGTGCTCTCTCCCGGTGCGGCGGCCGTGCCCGGCAGGGTGAGCCGGCCGACGGGGACGATGTCCGGGTGGGCCCCGTTCAGGGGCATGACGATCGTGCGGCCGTCGGCGCTGACGGTGGTGACGGTGCGCCCGGTGTCGACGCGCACCCAGCTGCCCAGCACTGTGCCGTCGGTGCCGAAGGGCGTGTGCTCCAGGCCGGGCTGGAGCGGCAGCAGCCGCGTACGGTCGAGGTCGAGCGTGCCCGCGGCGGCCGAGGCGGCGATCACGGGCGGTTCGGCGGCGCGGCCGAGGGTGCCGGTCGCCGGGTCGAACTCGTGCAGCGCCCGGCCCGTCGGGCCGTGCCGCAGCGTCCAGTGGCCGGTGCCGTCGCCGAGGACGGGGTGCTCGGCGGGCATCCGGGTGTCGCCCGTGTGCAGCGGGCGCTCGCCGGTGGTCCGGCCGCCGCCGGGCAGCGGGAGGGACGGGGCTTCGGGGTGCCGGTCGCCGTAGTAGTACCGGGCGATGGTCTCGCCGCCGAGTTCGAAGGTCTCGGCCGGGCGGCCGGACCAGTAGGCCCGCTGCTTGCCCTTCTCGTGCCAGACGACGAGGAGTTCGCCGTCGACGAAGCGCAGCCGCGGGCGGCTCCATTGTTCGAGCTTGGGCAGGCGCAGGGTGTGTTCCAGCACGATGCCCTGCGGGCCGACGACGACGGCGCGGTCCAGGCGGGCGAGGATCAGGTGCGGCCAGGCGTCCTCAACGATCAGGCCCTGCAGGGTGCGGCCGCCGGGCGTCTTCCCCAGGTCGTCGTCCTGGCTGCCGACGGGATCGGAGGTGGTGCCGGGGGACTTGGGCGGGTCGGCGAGCTTGTCGAGCGCCTCCTCCAGGGCGGGCCAGCCGAGTTCGTCCAGGATGCCGGCGCCGAGCGCGCGGGCGAGCAGCCCGGCGACGTCGAGGGCCGCGATCCGCTCGGCGGCGGCGGGGGAGATCGACCGGAGCACCGAGCGGTACGGCGAGAGCGAGCGCACGAGGTCGGCGGCGCCGGCCAGGCCGCGGGCGGCCGCCACCTCGGCGGCGCGTTCGTCCGCCCACTCGGCGAACAGCTCGCGCAGCAGCGGCAGCGCGGGCAGCTTCTGCTGCACGGCCGTCTCCCACGCCGAGGGCGTCGCCGCGCGCAGCACGCCCCGGAAGCGGGGGTCGGCGGCGACGGCGGCCAGGTCGGGGCCGGTGGAGCCGCTGTGGCGGGCCCAGCCGGTGAGGTCGAGGCCGAGGCCGGCCGGCGGGTCGGCGACGGGCACGCCGTCGGCCAGCAGCCGCTCCAGCAGGTCGAGTTGGGTGGTGCTGCGGCGGATCCCGGTGAAGAGGTCGACCGGGGTGCCGTCGGCGCGCAGCCGCTCGGCCATCCGGCCTGCGAGCGCCACCGTGGCGGCGCAGGTGGGCCGGGAGCCCCAGCCGCGGCCGATGTGGTCCGTCCAGCGGCGGAGCCAGGCGGCGGGCGCGGTGTCCTCGGCGCCCTGCACGCCCTGCGCGCCCGGGGTGTGCTCGGGGCGCGGACCGGTGAGCAGGCCCTCGGCGCCCGTCTCGGCGAGCACGGCCAGCCAGGCGGCGTCGTGCTCGGCGACGCCGGAGTTGGCGCCCGCCGTGGGCATCAGCTCCAGCAGGCGGCCCCGCACCGCCTCGTCGCGCCCGCCGAGGGCGACGAGGGCGCCGTGCCAGGACTTCCAGAACGCGACGGGTGCCCGGTTGGCCGCCGGTGCCGCCAACAGCTCGGCGAGCAGGGACTGTTCGTGCTCCTCCCGGTCGAGCCCGGCGGCCTTCACGAGGGCGCGGGCGTCCTCGGCGACCCCCGCGTAGGGTGCCATGCCGGCGGCGGCGCGCTCGGTGCACAGCTGGCGGAAGCGCTGCCAGGCCGTCGCCGCGTCGAGCCGGGCGCCGAGCGACTTCACGTACTGCCGCAGGGACTTGACGGTGAGCGCACCGGCCAGGGCGAACTCCAGGAAGACGGCGCGCAGCCGCTCCTCGTCCACCTCCAGGCCGTGCGTGCGCTCGGCCTCGCGGGCCTTGCCGAACCAGCTCGCGGCGTAGGTCTGGTTGCCGACCCCGAGGAAGATCCGGCCGACCTCCTCGCAGAAGGTGGGCAGGAAGTGCGGCACGGCGCGGCCCAGGCGCGCGGCGAGCGCGTCGAAGCCGTCCTTGGCGGCGCCGGGCTTGGACTTGGCCTGGCGGGCCAGCCGCTCCAGCTCCTTGACCAGGGCCAGCGCGTGGTGCCCGTTGGCCGGGTCGTGGACCAGCGCCCACGCCGGGAAGCCGAGCGCCTCCTGGCGCACCTGGCCGACCTCGGCGGGCTCGGCCTGCGGCGCGAGGCCGAGGAAGTCGACGGCCAGGTCCTCGGCGGGGCCGAGCGCGCCGGGCACCAGCCGGACGATCCGGCGGCCGTCGAGCGCGGGGTGGGCGTAGGTGCGGGCGGTCAGCACGTCCGCGGCGCTGTCGGAGCGGCCGGCACCGGGCACGGTGCCGGCCGGGAGGACGGCGCCGGCGTCGAGCAGCCGCTCGTGCCGGCCGACGTCCGGCAGGGCGCTCTGGCCGGTGCCGGCCGGGCCGGTGCCGTTGGCGGTGGTGCCGTTGGCGGTGGTGCCGTTCAGGCTGGTGGCGGTCATGCCGCTTCCTCCCCTTCGATCGTGCGGCCGGCGTACAGCGCGGCGGCCATCCGCATGCCCTCGGACCACGCCACCGGACCGACCTGCGCCAGCGGCAGCGCCCGGCCGTCCGGCCCCGCCCAGCTGAGCGGGCCCGTCTCGCACTCGTCGTAGTCGTAGTAGTCGCCGACCCACAGCCGGGCCTCGACCGTGCGGCCGTCCTCGACCACCGGCACGACGGCGCTGCCGCCGCGCACCCGGTAGCCGAGCCGGGCGCAGCGCCCGACGAGCTCGCGCAGCTCCTTGTAGCGCCCGCCCGCGTACGTGGTGACCTCGGTGCCCGCCGGCACCTCCGCCGGCCGGTGCCAGACCTCGCGGTAGAGCTGCTGGACCCGCTGCGAGACGCCGAGTTCGACGGCGAACTCGCGCAGGTCGTCGAGGTCCGCGAGGAGGACGGGGTGGGGTATCCGGATCTCGCCGTCGGCCAGGCGCACGGTGTCGCCGTCCGGGTCGACCAGCCCGAGCCCGCGCTCGGCGTCGGCGTCGCGCAGGAACCCGGCGACCTCGCCGTCGGCCCCGGTGACGACCAGGTCCCGCAGGACGCCGCGCCAGGCCTCGTCCGCCCACACCGCGGTGACCACGGCCGCGGGCACGGGCAGCGAGCGCACCATCCACCGCTCGACGTCCTCCAGGCAGCGCCGCTCGTGCGCCCCCAGCCACTCGGCGAGCTGCCTCAGCTGGGTGACCACCGGATCGTCGCCGAGCTTCGGCGGCACGGCCTTCAGTTGCCGCCCCGCCGCGTTCCGGCACAGCACCGTGCCGTCCCCGTCGAGCGCGACGCGGTACCCGCCCGCAGTCGTCTCCACCCATGCCACAGCCGTTCTCCTCCCACCTGTCGGTCAGCGATGGGAGGAACGTAGCGAGGCCCACTGACAACGCGACGCCCAGGGTCCCGGCTCCACGACCTGCGGAAACCAAACCCCTCGAACGAGTGAACGATCCTGGCCGGCCCTCCGGAGAAGCCGCGGCGACCCGTCAGCGGGTGCGCGGGCGCGGGCGCGGGACGATGACCGGGGCGCCGTCGGCCGGGGCGGGGAGGACGTCGGTGTCGACGTCGTACAGGGCACGCACGAGGTCCGGGTCGACCACCTCTCGGGGCGGGCCGCTGGCGACGACGGCGCCGTCGCGCAGGGCGACGAGCAGGTCGGCGTAGCGGGCCGCCGCCGCGAGGTCGTGCAGGACCATGACGACGGTGCGCCCGTCGGAGGCGACCTCGCGGACGAGTTCCAGCACCTCGACGGCGTGGCCGAGGTCGAGGGCGCTGGTCGGCTCGTCGAGCAGGACGACGGGGGCGTCCTGGGCCAGCACCATGGCGAGCCAGCAGCGCTGGCGCTGGCCGCCGGAGAGGCGGTCGAGGCGGCGGTCGGCGAGCGCCTCGACGCCGGTGGCGCGCAGGGCGTGGGCGGTGCGCCGCTCGTCCTCGGCGGACCACTGGCGGAACAGGCCCTGGTGCGGGTGGCGGCCGTAGCGCACCAGGCCGGCCACGGTGACCGCCTCGGGCGCCTGCGGGCTCTGCGGGAGCAGCGCGACGCGGTGCGCCGCCCGGCGCGGGCGCAGCCGCCACACGTCCTCGCCGCCGACCAGGACCCGCCCGGCGTCGGGCCGGTGCAGCCGGGCGACGGCCCGCAGCAGCGTGGACTTGCCGCAGCCGTTGGGGCCGACGACGGCGACGACCCGGCCGGCCGGCACGGCGAGGTCGACGCCGTCGAGCACGGGGCGCCCGGGGCCGTAGCCGGCGGTGAGGCCCTGGACGGTCAACTCCACGGTGTCTCCAGAGGGTTGATGGGCGTGCGGTTCAGGAGGCGGTCAGGGCCTTGGTGATGTCCTCGATGACGACGCCGGCCGCGAGCGGGCCGCCGCGGGTGGACCAGACCGAACCGTCCACCGTGACGGCGTGGTTGTTCTTCACGGCGCCCAACTCCCGGTAGGCGGGCTTGGACTGGACGTCCTTGAGGGCGGACTTGCCGTCGTCGGTGAGGGTGGAGAGGAACAGCCAGTCGCCGTCGATCTCGTCGAGCTTCTCCAGGCTGAGCGCCGGGCCGTGCGCGTTGCCGTCCTTGTCCTGGGACTTGGGGCGGGTGAGGCCCATGTCGAGGGCGACGCCGCTCGCGAACTGCTTCTTCTCCATCCAGCTGGGTCCGGTGGGGTTCCAGCGGACGATCGAGACGGCCGCGCCCTTGCCGGGGCCGAGGCCCTCGCCCGCCTGCTTGGCCTTGGCGTCGTAGTCGCCGATGACCCTGTCGGCCTGGTCGAGCTTGTTGACGGCGTTTCCGATGCCGCGCAGGGCGAGCTTCCAGTCGTCGGCGGGCGCCATGGTGACGAGCGTGGCCGGGGTGATCTCGCGCAGTTGCTTGAGCACCTGCTCGTCCTGCATGTCGCCGGCCAGGATGAGGTCGGGCTTGGCGGCGATCACCTTGTCCATGACGGGCTGGAGCAGGTTGCCGACCACCGGGACGCCCTCGACCTTGCCCTTGAGGTAGGCGGGCGGCGCGTCCAGGCCCTGGCCGTTGGTGATGCCGACCGGCTGCACGCCGAGGGCGAGCACCGCGTCGAGGTCCTCCTGGGTGAGGGTGACGATCCGCTGGGGGGCGGCGGGGACCTCGACGGCCTTGCCCGTGGCGTCCTTGACGGTCCGCTTGTCCCCGGACGACTGCGGCGCGTCGGCCGCCTTGGCGGAGGAACCCGACGAACCCGACGCACCGCACCCGGCGAGGAGGAGGGCGGCGGCCCCGGTGACGGCCAGCGCCCGGGCCGCGCGGTGGCGGGCGGGACGGAGCGGGCTCTGGGCGTACGGCATGGGTGCCTCCGGGCAGCGGTGGTACGGGAGTTCGGCGGGCTCCGCCGGATCGGCGCGACGGGGGCGCCAGGACGGACCGCTTTCGACGTTAGGTTAGCCTTACCTTATGACATTGTCGCAAGTGGGCGTCCACGAAGCACCCCGGACCGGCCCGCGCAGCTCCCCCGCATCCCCCGAGCCCTCCGGGCCCGCCGGGGCGCCGGCGGGCGAGGGCCACCGCCGGACCTGGCCGGTCGCCGCCGGGGTGCTCGCGGCGCTGCTGGCGCTCGCTGCCCTCTCGCTGTCCGTCGGCGCGGGCGAGGTCGGCCCGGGGCGCGTGCTCGCCTACCTGCTGGACCGTGACGGCGCCCGCGCGGACGGCCGACTCGCCCTCGTCGTCGGCGATCTGCGCCTGCCGCGCACGCTCGCCGCGCTGCTGGTCGGCGCCGCCCTCGGGGTCGCGGGCGCGCAGTTGCAGTCCGTCACGCGCAACCCGCTCGCCGAGACCGGCCTGCTCGGCGTCAACGCGGGCGCCTCCCTCGGGGTCGTGCTCGGCATCGCCGTGCTCGGCGTCCAGAGCTCGTACGGCTACCTCGCGTTCGCGTTCGGCGGGGCCCTGGTGTCCGGCGTGCTGGTGCTGCTGATCGCGGGCGCCCGGGGCGGCGGTTCGCCGATGCGGCTGGTCCTCGGCGGATCGGCGGTCGGCGCGACCTTCGGCGGTCTCACCGGCGTCCTGATCGTCAACTCGCCGGAGGCCTACGACCGTTACCGCGTGTGGGTGCTCGGCTCGCTGGCCGGGACGGAGGGCTGGTCGACGCTCGGCCGGATCGCTCCGGTGCTCGCCCTCGGCTTCGCGGTCGCCGCGCTCGCCACCCGCCCGCTCACCGCGCTCGCCCTCGGCGACGACCTCGCCCGCGGCCTCGGCCACCGGCCCGGCGCCACCCGGGCGGCGGTCGCGCTCGCCGTCACGCTGCTCACCGCCTCGGCGGTCGCGCTCGCCGGTCCGGTCTCCTTCCTCGGCCTCCTCGCCGGGTTCCTGGCCCGCGCCACCGCCGGGCCGAGGGTCGGCCAACTGACCATGCTCGCAGGCTTGTTCGGCGCCGCCGTGCTGACCGGCGCGGACGTCCTCGCCCGCGTGGCGGCCCGGCCGTTCGAGGCGCCCGTGTCGGTGATCGTCGCCCTGATCGGCGCGCCGGCCCTGATCGCCATCGTCCGCTCGCGCCGCACGGCCGCGCTCGCCGTCACCGAGACCGCCACGTCCTCCCCACCCGGCCGGGAACTGCCGCCCGGGAAACCGGATTTGGTCCTGCGTCGCGGCGCATGGTCGCTGTTCCTCCCCCGTCGCGCGCTGCTCGCCGCGCTCGGGCTCGGCGCCGCCCTGCTCGCCGCCGTCGTCGTCTCCGCGCACGCCGGACAGGGCGGATTCGGCCTCGGCCGGACGTTCCAGGCCGTGTTCGGCTACGGCGACCGGCTCGACGTCCTGCTCGTGCAGCGCTTCCGGCTCGGCCGGATCGTCGCCGGGCTCGCCGCCGGGGCCGCCCTCGGCCTGGCCGGCTGCCTCACCCAGACCCTCGCCCGCAACCGCCTCGCCACCCCCGAACTGCTCGGCGTCAACGACGGCGCCACGGCCGCCGTGCTCGTCAGCGCGACCGTCTCCGGCACCTTCGGCGCCTGGTGGGCCGGACCGCTCGGCGCCCTCGCCGCCGTCCTCGCCGTCACCCTCGTCTCCGGCGGGCTCGGCGCGCGCGGCTACCGGGTCCTGGTCGTCGGCCTCGCGATGTCGGCGCTCGCCTCGGCCGTCGTCCAGGTCGCGCTCGCCCGCCGCTCGCTCAACTCGGCGGGCTCGCTGTACGTATGGACCTCCGGCAGCCTCAACGGGCGCGACTACGACGTCGCCGCGCCCGTCCTCGCCGGGCTCGCGGTCCTGGTGCCGGTCGCGCTCGCGGTGGCCCGGCGGCTGGCCGTACTGCGCTTCGACGACGACGTCGCCGCCTCGCTCGGGGTCGAGCCGGGGCGCGTCCGGCTGGTGTGCCTGCTGCTGGCCGTCGCGCTGGCCGGCCTCGCGGTCGGGGTGTGCGGGCCGGTCGGCTTCGTCGCCCTCGCCGCGCCCGTGCTGGCCGGACGGCTCGCGGGGCCGGCCCGGGTCCCGGTGGTGGGCTCGGCGCTCGCGGGCGCCCTGCTCGTCGTGCTCGCGGACACGCTCGGGCGGGTGCTGATCGGCGGTGTGGAGATCCCGGTCGGCATCGTCACGACGGTGCTCGGCGGGCCGTTCCTGCTCTGGGTGCTGCTCGGGCGCAGGGGCGGCGCGGTGTGACGGCGAGCACGGTGCGGGAGCGAGCACCGCGTGAAGCAAGCGCGGCGTGACGACTGATTCGCTTGAACGAAAGGGGAGTTGGACCATGGAGCAGCAGACGGGCCCGCGCATCGAGCCCGATCCGGACGATCCGGCCTACCGGCAGGTGACGTTCACGTACGACGGCCCGGACTGCGACGGCGTGCTCGCGCTCGTCCACACCGTCACGGACCGGGACCGGCACGCCGGCGACCTCACCCCGCACCTCATGAAACCGACGGGGAGAGGGCGTTGGGAGATCACCTACCGCCTGCGGGCCGACCATCGCGCGTCCTACCAGGTGTACCCGTTCCACGGCGCGCCCCCCGGCACCGCGCGCGCCGACTGGATGCGCGTCCTCGACGACGCCCGGCCCGACCCGCACGGCGGCCCCCTGCTCCCCGCCCGGGACGGCCGGCGGCCCGCCACCGTCCTCAGCCTCCCCGAGGCGCCCGCCCAGCCGTACGCGGCCCGGCGCGACGGCGTGCCGCGCGGGCGGACGACGGCCCGTGCGCTCGACGGGCGCCGGGTGGACGTCCACCTCCCGGCCGGCTGGAGCGCCGACGGGCCCGCCGCGCCGTACGCGGTGGCGGTGCTGCTCGACGGCGAGATGTGGGGCGAGGTGCTGTCCGTCGGCGACACCCTCGACAACCTGGCGGCCGACGGCGCCCTCCCCCCGACGGTCGCGCTGCTCGTGCACACCATGGGCCCCGAGCGCGCGGCCGACCTCAGCTGCAACCCGGCCTTCGTCGACTTCCTCGCCGACCGGCTCCTCCCCTGGGCCGCCCGCGAGTTCGGCGCCACCACGGACCCGGCGGCCACCGTCGTCGCCGGCCAGAGCGCGGGCGGCCTCACCGCCGCCTTCGCCGCCTACCGGCGCCCGGAGCGCTTCGGCAACGCGCTCGCCCAGTCCGGCTCGTTCTGGTGGCCGGACGAGACCGAGTTCGACGCCGGCAGCGAGTGGCTCACCCGCCGCTTCGCCACCGAGGAGCGCCGCGCGGCGCGCTTCTACGTCGAGGTGGGGCTCCAGGAGTGGCTGCTCCTCGCCCAGAGCCGCCACCTGCGCGACGTCCTCACGGCGCGCGGCTACGACCTCGAATACCGGGAGTTCAACGGCGGGCACGACTACGCCTGTTGGCGCGGCGGCCTCGCCGACGGGCTCGCGCACCTGCTGCGCGACCGCCGCCGACCCGGGCCCCTCACCCCTCCGGGGGACCGCCCTCCGCGGGCCCCAGCCCCGTGCGGGCCAGCCAGCGGGCGGGGGAGGTGAGCTCGCGGCGGGTCGGCACCAGGGAGCGGTCCGTCCAGATCCGGTTCACCGTCTCCGTCCCGCCCGCCTCGACCAGCGTGCGCACGAACCGCACCGCCTTCTCGTGGGTGTCCGACTCGGCGCGCACGCCCGGCAGGCGGGACAGCAGCCGGGCGGCCCGGGCCGTCTTCCGCTCCCCCGCCTGGTCCCGGGCCAGCAGCCGGCGCGTCGCCCAGCGCGCGTGCCCCTCCCACAGCGCGCCGAGGACCGGGTCGTCCTCCCGCGTGCCGCCGGAGGTCCGGTGGAGCAGCAGCGCCTCGACCGCGTCCGCCCCCGGCCGGGGGCCGCCCGCGCGGATCTGGGCCTGGTGGGTCAGCAGGTGCGCCAGCACCGCGCGCAGCGGGGCCCGCTGCGGCGCGCCCGCCAGCAGCGCCGGAGCCAGCAGGAGGACCCACCGGCCCTCCTCGTCCTGCACCACCCGGCCGGACGGCACGCAGCTGATCCTGCGGTCGGAGTCCGCCGACGCCGGTCCCTTGCGCAGCGCCGCCTCGGCCTTCTCGCGCTTCGCCGGGTCCGCGACGGCCGCCAGCGCCTCGCCCGCGAGGACGGTCTCGCAGACCCGGCGCACGTAGGCCTCGCGGCGCTGCGCGAACGCGTCCGGGTCCACCAGCGCGAGGCGCACCCCGGGGCCGAGGTCGAGGCCCGTGGTCTCCTCGACGGGACCGGCCAGTTCCCCGGTCAGGGCGCGGGCCGCCTCCGCCAGGGCGTCCCACGCACCGCCCGCCTGCTGTTCGACGACGATCTCGATCTCGATCACGAAGCGGAACTGTACGTCGCCTGGAAAACTCTTCCCACTCGGTGCGCCGGACCGGCCGGAAACCGGCGTCCGGGAAGCGGTCCCCGGAGCGTCATGAGGGCGGCCCGGCACCGTGCTAGCGTCCCGGTGGCGGCGCACCGGCGCGCCCGCCCCGGACGAGACGTGCGCCGTACCCGGCCCGACAAGACGACGCACCGGAGGAGGCGTCATGCCCGACTTCACCCGGGCCGTCCCGGTGCCGCGGCCGCTGGACGTGCGGTGGATCCACGGCTCGCCGTCGGCCAAGCACGACACCGGGCCGGAGATCCAGGTCCACGCGTACGACGAGCACACGGTCGTACTGCGGCAGAACAAGGCCGTCCACTACGAGGCGCCGTTCCTGTACCTCCTGTTCGGGGCCGAGCGGGCGGTGCTGCTCGACACCGGGGCGACCGCCGACGCCGCGCACTTCCCGCTGCGCGCGGTGGTCGACGAACAGATCGGGGCGTGGCTCGCCCGCCACCCGCGGGACGGGTACGGACTGCTCGTGCTGCACACCCACCCGCACGGCGACCACGTCGCGGGGGGGGGGGCCGGGGGCGCCCCCCCCCCCCCCGCCCGGGGGGGGGCGCCCCCCCCCCGGGCGAATCACGGACATGGTGTGTCTCACCCACACGCACGCGCAGTGACGCGAGAGCAGTGGGGGTGC
>NZ_JBHWGD010000005.1:139085-166351 GCF_042733235.1 Kitasatospora sp. NPDC059722 | reverse complement strand
CCCGGGGGGGGGGGTGATCCGCCGCGCGCGCCCCCCCCCCCCCCCGCGGCGCGCGGGGGGCGGCGGCGCGCCCCGCCCCCCCCCCCGCACCCCGCCCCCCCCCCCCCCCCCCGACCCGGCCGTCGCATGGCCCTTCTTCGGCTTCGACACCGACCCGGACGCCGTGGCCCTCGTCGACCTGGGCGGCGGCCGGGTGCTGGAGTGCCTCGCCACCCCGGGCCACCACCCGGCGGCGGTCACGTACTACGACCCCTGGACGGGCGTCCTCCTCACCGGCGACACCGTCTACCCCGGGCGGCTCTACATCGACGACTGGCCCGCGTTCACGCGCAGCATCGACCGCCTGATCGCCCTCGCCGACCGCCGCCCGGTCACCCACGTGCTCGGCTGCCACATCGAGATGACCACCACCCCGGGCGTGGACTACCCGATCCGCACCACCTACCAGCCCGACGAACCCCCGCTCCAGCTCACGGTCGAGGACCTCCACGACATCCGCACAGCCCTCACATCGTCGGGCGGCTCCCCGGCCCGCCACGCCCTCCCGAACCTGATCCTCTGGCCGAGCGAGTAGTCAGTCCCGGTAGGGGACCAGCCCGGACAGGTCCAGCTCGAAGCCGAACGGTTCGGGGACGCGGATCGACTCTCCGCGTGATCAGTCTTCCGGTGGCGGGGGCGCGAGGGCCTTCGGGAGGCGGGTGGCGGGGAGGACAGCGGCGGCGATCGGGAGGGCGGTGGCGAGGAGGGCGATGCGGTAGGGGGTGGGGTTGTCGCCGTCGGCCAGGAGGGCGACGAGGGCGGCGGTCGTCGCGATGCCCAGGGCTCCGCCGAGGGTGCGGACGATCGTGAACAGGGCCACCGCCCGGCCCGTCGCGGGCGGCGGGATGTCGGCGAAGCCGGCGATCTGCAGGGTGAGCACGGCGGTGCCCAGGACCAGGCCCACGGCGAACATCAACGCCCGTACCGCCCACGGGTCTTCGGTGAAAGCCAGCGCGGTCAGGACCGCCGCCGCCAGCAGCAGGGCGGGCACGGCCAGGCGGCGCGGGCCGAGGCGGGGCAGGAGGCGGTCCACCGCCTGGGAGGCGGCCATCAGGCCCATCGCCTCGGGGAAGACGCTCAGGCCCGCGTCCAGCGCCGAGGCACCGAGGGCCACTTGGTAGAGCAGCGGGAGGACGAACAGCGCGCCCATCAGCCCGGCCGACGTCAGCAGCGCGAGCCGGGCGGCGGCGCCGAAGGTGCGGTCGGCGAGCAGCCGCAGGTCCACCAGTGGTTCGGCGGACCGGAGTTGGTGACGCACGGCGGCCACGAGGAGCGCCGTCCCGGTCACCCCGCTCACCAGCACCTCCGGCGACGACCAGCCCTGCGCCGGGCCGAAGCCGAGCGCGTACGTGAGCAGGCCGAGGCCCGGGGTGGCGAGCAGGAAGCCGGTGGTGTCGAAGCGTCCGGCCGGTGGCTCCTCCCCCGCCCGCAGGCCGACGAGTCCGACGGCCACGGTGGCCGCGCCGATCGGCACGTTCACGAGGAACAGCCAGTGCCAGGAGAGGTGTTCGGTGAGGAACCCGCCGAGCGGCGGGCCGAGGGCGGGCATCAGTGCCGTCGGCACGATCAGCACCTTGCCGAGGCCCGCCCGCTCGTGCGGGGCGAAGGCCCGGAACAGCAGCGTCATCCCGACCGGCGTCAGCAGGCCGCCCGCGACGCCCTGGACGGCCCGGGCGGCGGCCAGTGCGCCCAGCCCGGGCGCCGCGGCGCACAGCGCGGAGGCGAGCGTGAACGCGGCCAGCGCCCCGAGGAACACCCGCTTCACCCCGTACCGGTCGCCGAGCCAGCCGGCCACGGGCAGGCCGGCGGCGAGGCCGACGAGGAACGCGGTCTCGACCGCGTTGGCCGCCTCGACCGGCCGGCCGAAGTCCCCCGCGATCGTGTACAGCGCGGGGTTGACGATCGTCGAGTCCAGGCCGCTCATGCACATCGCGGCCGTGTAGGCGACGACCACCGCGGCCCGGCCGGCCGGGAGGGGCCGGGCCTCGGCGGGTGCGGTCACAGGTCGGTCCAGTGCGCGGAGATCCAGTCCAGGGCGGCGGTGCGGGCGCACGGGCCGTGGGCGACGTCCCAGCCGGCCGGGACGGCGGCGAAGGCGGGCCAGAGGGAGTGCTGGCCCTGGCCGTTGACAAGGGCGAGGAAGTCGCCGTCGGCGTCGAAGGGGTTGGCGGGTGCGTCACTCATGGGTGGCGTTCTCCAGGTGGTCGGCGATCACGCGGGCGATGTGCGCGATGGGCGCGGGCAGGGTCATGTCCTTGTGCGAGCAGGCGACGTCGGTGTCGGCGATCCGGCCGGACACGTACGGCGTCCACAGCTCGGGCACGAGCGTCTCGTCGATGGTGTCGACGGTCGCGCGGAAGAACAGCACGTCGCCGTCGAAGCGCCGGTGGTCGTAGCCGCGCACGAGGTGGTTGGTGTTGAGGTAGATCCGGTTCAGGGCCTCGACGGTGGCGTCGCCGAGCCCGGCGAGCGGGCTGCCCTCGCGGCGCAACAGCGCGGTGACGGAGGCGAGTTCGAGCGGCCGGCCGGCGAGGTCGGCCGGGCCGAAGCCGCCCATGGTGAGCAGGGCCTCCAGCGCCTCGGCCTGGTCGGGGACGGGCAGCTCACGGAAGCCCTCGGCCGGGTAGGCGTCCAGGATGGCGAGCAGCTCGACGGCGTGGCCCAGCTCCTGGAGCCGGACGGCGACGGCGTGCGCGATGATGCCGCCGGTGGACCAGCCGAGCAGCCGGTACGGGCCGTCGGGCTGCACCTCGCGCAGCCGGTCCGCGTAGTGCGCCGCCAGCTCCTCCAGGCTCCGCGGCAGCGGCTCCTTCGCGGTGGCGGCGCCGACGCCCTGCGCCTGGAGGCCGTAGATCGGCACGTCGGCGGGCAGGTGGCGGATCAGCCCGGTGTAGCACCAGCTCAGGCCGCCCGCCGGATGGATCGCGAACAGCGGGGCCTGCCGTCCGGGTGCGGCGGGCCGCAGCGGGAGCAGGACGTCGAGCGCGTCGACGTCCTCGTCCCCGGCGGCCAGGGCTGCGTCCAGGGCGGCGACCGTCGGGGCGCGGAACAGGGTGCCGATGCCCACGTCGACGCCGAGGACGTCGCGGATCCGGCCGGCGAGGCGGACGACCAGCAGCGAGTGGCCGCCGAGGGCGAAGAAGTCGTCCTCGACGCCGACCGCGGGGGCGCCCAGGACCTCGGCGAACAGTTCGCACAGCTGCTGCTCGCGCGGCGTGCGCGGCGGACGGCCGGCACCGGCTGCGGGCGCCTCGGGGGCGGGCAGCGCGCGGCGGTCCAGCTTGCCGTTGGCGGTGAGCGGGAGGCGGTCGAGGAGCACGACGGCGGACGGCACCATGTGGACGGGCAGTCCGGCGGCGGCGTGGGCGCGGAGCTCGTCCGGCGTGGCCGTGGCGACGGCGTAGCCGACGAGCCGCTTGTCGCCGGGGGCGTCCTCCCGGACGACCACGGCGGCGTCGGCGACGCCCGGGTGGGCGGCCAGGACGGCCTCGATCTCGCCGGGTTCGATCCGGAAGCCGCGGATCTTCACCTGCTGGTCGGCCCGCCCGAGGTACTCCAGTTCCCCGTCGGCGCGGCGGCGGGCGAGGTCGCCGGAGCGGTACATCCGGGTGCCGCGCTCGCCGAACAGCTCGGCGTACGGGTCGGCGACGAAGCGCCCGGCGCTCAGCGCGGGACGGCCGAGGTAGCCGCGGGCGAGGCCGGCCCCGGCGACGTACATCTCGCCGGTGACGCCGGGCGGCACGGGCTGGAGGTGCTCGTCGAGGACGTAGACGCGCAGGTCGGGGATGTTGACGCCGATGGTGCTGCCGGTTCCGGCGGCGGCGCTCGCCCGGTCGAGGGCGCGGTGGGTGACGTGCACGGTGGTCTCGGTGATGCCGTACATGTTGACCAGGACGGGCGCGTCCTCGGGGTGCCGCGCGTACCAGTCGTCGAGGCGGCCGGGTTCGAGCGCCTCGCCGCCGAACACGACGTACCGCAGGGCGAGTTCGCGCCCGGGGTGGTCCCGGTCGGCGGCGCTGAGCTGGTAGAACGCGGACGGGGTCTGGTTGAGGACGGTGACGCGCTCGCGGGCGAGCAGGTCGAGGAAGGCCGCCGGGTCGCGGCTGACCAGGTGCGGGACGACGACCAGCCGGCCGCCGTGCAGCAGGGCGCCCCACAGCTCCCAGACGGAGAAGTCGAAGGCGTAGGAGTGGAAGAGCGTCCAGACGTCCTCGGGACCGAAGCCGAACCAGTGGTCGGTGGCGCCGAACAGCCGGACGACGTTGCGGTGGGTGACGGGCACGCCCTTGGGCCGGCCGGTGGAGCCGGACGTGTAGATGACGTAGGCGGTGTCGTCGGCCCGCAGTGGACGGGTGCGTTCGTGCTGGGCGAGCGGGACGGCGGGGAACGCCTCTTCTTCGTCGTCGACGAGGAGTCGGGGCACGTCGTTGCCGGGCAGCCGGGGTGCGGTGGCGCGATCGGTGAGGAGGGCGGCGGGGGCGGCGTCGGCCAGCATGTAGGCGAGGCGGTCGGCCGGGTAGTCGGGGTCGAGCGGCAGGTAGGCCGCGCCGGACTTGGTCACCGCGAGGAGGGCGACGACGAGTTCGAGCGAGCGGGGCAGGGCGAGCGCGACGATCGTACCGGGACCGATGCCGCGCGCGGCGAGGGCGCGGGCCAAGCGGTCGGCGCGGGCGCCGAGTTCGGCGTAGTCGAGCCGATCGTCCCCGTAACCGACGGCCACGGCCCCGGGATTGGCCTTTGCGGCCGCCTCGAAGAGCTCGGGCAGCGTCGCGCCGGGCACGCCAGGGCCAGGCAGCCCAGGACCGGGCACCGAGGGGACGGGCGTGCCGTTCCAGTCGACGAGTGCGCGCCGGCGCTCCTCCTCGCCGAGCAACGGGAGTCGGCCGATGGCGGTGTCGGGGTCGGCCGCGGCAGCGGTCAGGAGCCGGGCGAGCCGGGTGGCCAGGGCCTCGGCGGTGGACGCGTCGAACAGGTCGGTGCGGTACTCCAGGAAGCCGCCGATGCCGCCGCCGGGGAGCTCGCCCGCGTTGAGGGTGAGGTCGAACTTGGCGGTGCCGGTGGGCACGGCGGCCATGCGGGCGGTGAGGCCCCCGGCCAGCGCGAAGTCCTCGTCCGGGCGGCTCTGCCAGGCCAGCATCACCTGGAAGAGCGGGTGCCGGGCCAGCGACCGGGGCGGGTTGAGTTCCTCGACGAGCCGGTCGAACGGCAGGTCGGCGTGCTCGTGCGCGGCCAGGACAGTGCCGCGGACGCGCCCGAGCAGCTCACGGAAGCCCGGGGCGCCCGAGGTGTCCGTGCGCAGGACCACCGAGTTGACGAAGTAGCCGACCAGCGCGGCGGTCTCCGGCTCGTCGCGGCCCGCCACCGGGGTGCCGACCGGGATGTCGGTGCCGCAGCCGTGCCGGGTGAGCAGGGCGGCGAGACCCGCCTGGACGGCCATGAAGACCGTGGCGCCGGTGGCCCGGGCGAGCGCCGCGAGGGCGGCGTGGGCCTCGGCGCCGAGCGCGAACGGCACGGTGGCGCCGTCGTGTCCGGCGACGGCCGGGCGCGGGCGGTCGGTGGGGAGTTCGAGCTGGTCGGGCAGGCCGTCGAGCGCGGTCCGCCAGTGGTCGAGCTGCCGGGCGGCGAGCGGGGTCGGCGCCTCGGGCGTACCGAGGAGCTGCCGCTGGCGGGCGGCGTGGTCGGCGAACTGGACGGTGAGTTCGCCGAATTCGGGACCGGACCCGGCTGCCCGGGCGCGGTAGGCCGTGGCGAGGTCGCGGGCCAGCGGGGTGGTGGACGCGCCGTCGCCGGCGATGTGGTGGAGCAAGAGGAGGAGCGTGTGCTCCTGCTCGCCGTCCCTGAACAGGCTTGCCCGCAGCGGCGGTTCGGCCGTCAGGTCGAAGGCGTGGCGGACCGCCCCGGCAAGGCTGTCGCCATGGTGCAGCGCAACGGGCATGGCCGGCAGTACCCGCTGGTACGGCGTCCCGTCGGGCTCCTCGCCGTAGACCGTGCGGAGGATCTCGTGCCGGGCCGCGAGGTCGCCGACGGCGAGCGCGAGCCCGTCCCGGTCGAGCGGACCGGTGAGGGCGAGCGCGAGCGGGATGTTGTAGGTGGGGCTGGGGCCTTCGAGCCGGTGCAGGAACCAGAGTCCGCGCTGGGCGGGCGACAGCGGCATGCGCTCGGCGCGCGGGACGGGCACGAGGGCGGGGCGCGGCTCGGGGGCGGGGCGCGGCTCGGGGGCGGGGCGCGGCTCGGGGGCGGAACGCTCGCGCAGCAGGGTGGCGAGCCCGGCCGGGGTGGGGTGGCGGAAGACGTCGGCGAACCCGACGGTGGCGCCCAGGGTCTCGCGGACGCGCGCGGCGAGGCGGCCCGCGAGCAGGGAGTGGCCGCCGAGGTCGAAGAAGGACGCGTCCCGGCCGGGCGTCTCGGCGAGGGCGAGGACGTCGGCGAAGAGGCCGCACAGGACCTCCTCTTGCGGGGTGGCCGCGGGCTCCGATCCGCCCGCGGTGGCGACGGGTTCGGGCAGGGCGCGGTGGTCGAGCTTGTCGTGGGCGGTGCGCGGCAGGTCGTCGAGGACGAGGACGGCGGCCGGCACCATGTGCGCGGGCAGGCGGGCGGCGAGTCCGGCCCGCAGCGCGGCCGGCGAGGGCGTCGCACCGGGCGCGGGGACCGCGTAGCCGAGCAGCCGCTTGCCCTGCGGGCCCGGTCGCGCGATCACCACGGCCCGCTCGACGTCGGGGAGTTGCGCCAGGACGGCGGCGATCTCGCCGGGCTCGACGCGGAAGCCGCGGATCTTCACCTGGTCGTCGGCGCGGCCGAGGAACTCCAGCGTCCCGTCGGGGCGGCGCCGGGCGAGGTCCCCGGTGCGGTACATCCGGGAGCCGGGCGGGCCGTACGGGTCGGCGACGAAGCGTTCGGCGGTGAGGTCCGGACGGCCGAGGTAGCCGCGCGCCAAACAGGCCCCGGCGATGTGGAGTTCGCCGGTGGCGCCGTCGGGCACCGGGCGCAGGGAGCCGTCCAGGACGTAGGCCCGGGAGCCGCGCACCACCCGGCCGACGGGGGTGCCGTCGGGGCCCGGGGTCCACGCGTAGGCGTCGACGGTGGTCTCGGTCGGACCGTACAGGTCGACGGGGCACACGCCGGGGACCGCGGTGAGGCGCTGCCACAGCGCGGGCGGGGTGGCCTCGCCGCCGACGGCGATGACGGCCGGGCGGTGCCGGCCGTCGTCCAGGAGGCCTTCGGCGAGCAGGACTTCGAGGTAGGACGGGGTGACGTCGAGGTAGTCGACACCCTCGCGGTCGACGTGGGCGACGAGGGCGGCCGGGTCTCGGTAGGTGGCGTCGTCGAGGAGGTGCAGTTCGTGACCGTGGACCATCCACAGCAGTGGGTCCCACGAGGCGTCGAAGGCGAAGGAGGCGCTGTGGGCGACGCGCAGACGGGTACGGCCGGTGCGCCGGACGGCCGGGGCGATGTGGTCCTCGCCGTGTCCGGCGTGGAGGTTGGCCAGCGCGGCGTGGGTGACGACGACGCCCTTGGGCCGGCCGGTGGAACCCGAGGTGTGCAGGATGTAGGCGGGGGCGGCGAGTTGGGGCGCCGGAAGGGCGGTGACCGGCGGTTCGGGAAGCTGCGATTCGGGAAGCTGCGATTCGGGGAGCTGCGATTCGGGGAACTGTGGTTCGGGGAGCGACGCGTCGAGGACGATCGTGGGCACGTGGCCCGGCAGGTCGAGCCCGGCGAGGGCGGCGGCGGTACCGACGGCGCAGGCCGGGCGGGCGTCGGCCAGGACGGCGGCGAGGCGCTGCCGGGGGTGGGCGAGGTCGAGCGACACGCAGGCACCGCCGGCCTTGAGCACGGCGAGCATCGCGACTACGGTGTCGGCGCTGCGGGGCAGGGCCAGAGCGACGGGTGCCCCCGCGCGGACGCCGAGCGCGGCGAGGCGGTGGGCGAGGCGAGTCGACTCCTCGTCCAACTCCTGGAAGGTGAGCGCGACTTCGCCGCAGCGGACGGCAGCGGCGGCCGGGGTCCGGGCGGCCTGCTCGGCGAACAGCTCGGGCAGCGTCCGGTCGGCCGGCGGCTCGTCGCGGCCGGTGGTGGCGCGGCGGAGGGCGTCGGCGTCGAGCAGGTCGATGCGGGCGATCGGCGTGCCGGGGCCGTCGAGGAGCAGCCGGGCGAGGCCGTCGAGGTAGCGCAGCAGGCCGTCCCGGTGGGCGGCGAGCGCGTCGGCGTCGTAGCGGACGGGGTCGGCCTCCAGGACCAGCCGCAGGGCGCCGTCGGGGCCGGGCGAGACGGCGAGCGCGAGGTCGTCGACCGGGCCGGCGGCGAGGTTGCGCACGGTGCCGGGCAGGCCGGCGAGGTCGAGGTCGCCCTCGAAGGCCTTGATGTTGACCACCGGGCCGAACAGGGCGCGGCGGTCCCCGGTCAGGGCGAGGTCGCGGCGCAGGTCCTCCAGGGGGTAGCGCTGGTGGCGGCGGACGGCGCGCAGTTCGCGGACCACCCGGCGCAGGAGCCCGTCCGCGGTGTCGGCGGGGTGGACGGCGACGCGCAGCGGGAGGACGTTGGCGGTGGCGACGGGGGTGCGCAGGGCGGCGGGGCCGCGCCGGTTGGCGAGCGGGAGGCCGAGGACGACGTCCTCGGTGGCGGCCAGGCGGTGCAGGTAGCCGGCGGTGGCGGCGAGGACGAGTTCGGCCCAGGTGGCGCGGGCGGCGGTGGCGGCGCGCTCCAGGCGGTCGCGGGTGCCGGCGGGGAGGTCGGCGGCGAGGCGTAGGGGCGGGGTGGTGGTGGCGGCGGGGGCGGCGTTGGCGTTCGCGTCGGGATCGGCGGTGCGGCCGGGGAACGTGGCCGGTGCGGCGGTCGCGTCGGTGGTGGCGGCGGCGCTGCCGGTGTCCGCGAGGCGGGCGGTCCAGAAGGCGCGGTCGGCGGCGTACTCGTCGGAGTGGCGGTAGGCCTGCTCCTCGGCGACGAGTTCGGCGAGCGGGGCGAACGGGCTCTCGGCGGGACGGGTGCCGCCGGCGCCTGCCGTGTACAGCTCCGCGACGCGCTCGCCCAGGAGGGCCAACGCATAGGCGTCGACGGCGAGATGGTGGATCCGCCGGTACCACAGGTGCCGGTCGGCGGCGAGGCGGATCAGGGCGTGGGTGAACAGCGGGCCGGCGGTGAGGTCGGCCGGGCGGGCGAGGTCGGCGCGCATCCAGGCGTCGGCCTCGGCGTCGGGGTCGGCGGCGGCGCTCACGTCGAGGCGGTGCAGCAGCCAGGGGCGGCCGGGGCTCAGCCGTTGGCGCGGCGTGCCGTCCGGACCGGTGACGACGACGGCGCTCAACGCCTCGGCCTCGCCGACCGCCCGCCGGAGGCTGCGTTCGAACAGGGTCTCGTCGAGCGGGCCGGTGATCTCGACGGCGTCACCGGTGTTGTACGCCGGGCTGCCGGGGTCGAGCGACTGGGCGAACCAGATGGCCGCCTGGGTGGCGAGCAGCGGGAGGTCGGCGACCGCTCCTCGGAGGGGGGCGGCTGGGTCGGACGCGGCCTGGTGGCGGGGCATGGTGCGGGGAGCTCCTCGGGGTCCGGTCGGGTCCGGCAGGCGGAACGGGAAGGCGGAACGGGAAGGCGGTTCGGCAAGGGGAACGGCAGGGGGAACAGCAAGGGACGAGCGACTTAGGTTAGCCTAACCTAAGGTCATACGATCTGGTCAACGGCCTGCTGGAGCGCGGGCCCTGACCGATCGGAGACACCCGCCGTGCCACTCACCACGACCAAGCGGGCCGTCCGCGAGCACGTCCACACTCACCGCGCGGACCTGCTCGCGCTCAGCCACCGCATCCACGCCCACCCCGAGACCGCGTTCGCGGAACACCGGGCGGCGGCCTGGTGCGCGGAACTGCTGGACGCCCACGGGTACGCGGTCACCGCACCAGCGGGCGGCCTCGACACCGCGTTCACCGCGACCCTCGGCAGCGGGCCGACGACCGTCGCGCTCGTCTGCGAGTACGACGCACTACCCGGACTCGGCCACGCCTGCGGGCACAACCTGATCGCCGCCGCCGGCGTCGGGGCGGCGCTCGGACTCGCCCCGCACGCGGACCGGCTCGGGCTGACGGTGCGCGTGATCGGCGCACCGGCGGAGGAACGCGGAGCCGGGAAGGCCCTGCTGCTCGACGCGGGCGTGTTCGACGGGGTGGACGCCGCGATGATGGTGCATCCATGCCCGGTGGAGGTCGCGGACTTCCGGTCGTTCGCGCTCGGCACCCTGTCCGTCCGCTACACCGGGCGCACCGCCCACCCGAGCCTCAACCCGCACGAGGGCCGCAACGCCGCCGACGCGCTGACCGTAGCCCAGGTCGCCCTCGGACTGCTGCGCCAGCACCTCCCGCCGCAGTGGCGCGTCCACGGCATCACGACGGCCGCCGAGACGGCGCCCAACCTCGTCCCGGACAGCGCGAGCGCCGAGTACGAGCTGCGGGCGACGGCGGCCGAGGACCTGACGGAGTTGCGCGAGCGCGTCGAGTCCTGCTTCCGCGCCGGGGCGCTCGCGACCGGCTGCGAGGTGACGCTGACGCGGCCCGAACCGGACTACCTCGACATGCGCGGCGACGCCGGACTGCTCGCCCTGTGGCGGGCGAACGCGGCGGCGCTGGGGCGCCCGGAACCGGTCGAGAGCGGACCGTTCGCCTGCACCGACATGGGCAACGTGTCGCACGCGGTGCCGGCGATCCACCCGGTCCTGGACATCACCGGCGGCACGTGCGCCCCGCACGAACCCGCCTTCGCGCAGGCGGCGGTGTCGACGGAGGGCGACCGCGCCGTGCTCGACGGCGCGGTCGCCATGGCGTGGACGGCGGCGGACTTCGCGGCGGGCCGGGCGGCGGCGGAGGACTGACGGGGGGACCGGGGGCGGGTAACAGATGACAACTTTCAGATAACAGATTTTGAAACCTGTTATCTGAAAGTTGTTCGCTGTCTTCTGTCGCCCGTCAGCCGTCAGCGAGCACGATCGCCGCACCCGTCCGCAGCGGCCAGAAGTACGCCCACGTCGGCAGCCCCGTCTGAAGCACCCGGTCGTCCGGGCCCAGCCGGTACGCCGCCTGGAGCTCGCGCACCCGGCGGTCCGCTTCCCCGTGCGTCAGCCGGGCGGCCGACGGGCGGGAGCCCGGGCCGGGGGCGACGCACAACGGGTGCTGCGGCGTCAGTGCCCTGGGCGGGTCGGTGGCGAGCCCGCCGCCGACCGCCAGGTCGTCCTCCTCCAGCACCAGCACCGGAGCTGCCTCGGTCAGGACGCCAGCGTCTCCCGGCTCCCCCAAATCCCCAAGCTCTCCCGGCTCCCCAAGCTCCCCCGGCTCCGGGGCCAGGAACGCCGCCCCCGACTTGGCCACCGCCAACAACGCGGTCAGCTGGTCCACCGGTCTCAGCCGGCCCAGCCCGACGACCGTGCCCGGCCGGGCACCCCGGGCGGCCAGGGCGCGCGCCAGCCGGTTGGCCGCCGCGTTCAGCTCGCCGTACGTCACCACCGCCCCGCCCGCGAGCACCAGCGCGGGTGCGGCGGGCGTCCGGGCGGCCTGCGCCTCGACCGGGCCGATCACGGTGGTCGGCGGGTGCTCAGCCGCCCGCTCCGGCCGCGCGCCACCGATCACGGTGACCGCCACCGCAGGCGCGACGGCGGGTGCGACGGCGCGCGCCCCAGCCGGCGCAACCACGGTCAGCGCAACCACGGTCAGCGCAGCCACGGCCGTCACGCCGCCGCGCCCAGCAGCGCGGCCCAGGCCCCGACCTCCGGGCGCTCGGCCAGCCGCACGAACGCGACGTCCGCGCCCTCGGCCCGCCAGCGCTCGGCGAGCGACATCAGCCGCACCGAGTCCAGCCCCCAGTCCGCCAGGTCCTCGTCCAGCGGGATGTCCGCCGGGTCCTCGCCGAGCAGGTCGGCGACCTCGGCCCGGATCCGCTCCACGGTGAAGGCCATGGCGCTCACTTCCCTTCCAGCATGCTCAGGACGGCGTCGGTGGTGGTGACCTGCCCGCAGCGGCCGGCCACCCAGGCGAGCGCGGCGCGGTGCTCGTCCGGCCCGAAGTCGGCGACGGCGTCGGCCACCACGAAGGCCGGCAGGTCGCGCATCCACGCGTCGCAGGCCGTGGCCTGGACGCCGATGTGGGCGTAGACGCCGGTGATCACCAACTGGTCCCGGCCCTGTTCGCGCAGCAGGCCCGCCAGCTCGGTGCGGACGAAGGCGCTGTACTTCCACTTGGTCAGGACGGTGTCCCCGGGGGCCGGTGCCACGGCGTCGGCGATCGCCACCGCGTGCGGGTCGTCCGGGATCCCGGGGCCCCAGAAGTCCTGCTGGAGACCGCGTTCGATCGCACTCTGCCCGCCGGGCTGGGCCGAGTACACGACCGGGATTCCCCGGGCGCGGGCCGCCTCGGCCAACCGCCGGACGTTGCCGAAGAGTTCGGGCACCGGGGCGGCGGACGGGTCGAAGGCGGAGAGGTAGTGGTTCTGCAGGTCGTGCACCAGGAGGACGGCGCGCGACGGGTCGACCGTCCAGGCCACCCGGTTTGGGGGCAGCTCGGCGGCGCCGGGCATGGGGTACGAGGGGATGCGGGGCAGGCCCACGGCGTCACTACTTTCGGTTCGGGCCGACGTTCGGCCCGACGTTCGGGCCAATATTCAGGGCGGCGTTCGGGCCGGCGTTCGAGCCAGGGGCCGTACGGAGGGAGGCGGCGATGGCGGCTCGCAGGTCCTTCTTGCTCACCTTGCCGATGCCGGTGGCGGGGAAGGCGTCGACGAACTCGACCCGGTCCGGCACCTTGTAGTCGGCGAGCCCGCGCCCGCGCACGAATCGCTTCAACTCGACGGCCTTCGGCTGGTGTTCGCTTTCGGCTCGCCGCAAGACGACGTACGCGCAGGTGCGTTCGCCGAGGTAGGGGTCGGGCATCGACACCACGGCCGCGTCGTGCACGGCCGGGTGGGCGAGCAGGTGGTTCTCGATCTCCTCGGCGGCCACCTTCTCGCCGCCTCGGTTGATCTGGTCCTTGGCGCGGCCCTCGACCACGAGATGGCCGGTGGAAGTGCGCCGGACGAGGTCCCCGGTGCGGTAGAAGCCGTCCGCCGTGAAGGAGTCGGCGTTGTGTCCGGGCGCGTTCCAGTAGCCGCGGATCGTGTACGGGCCGCGGGTGAGCAGGTGGCCGGTGGTCCCGTCCGGCACGTCCCGGTCGTGGTCGTCGACGACCCGGACCTCGTCGTCCGGGGAGATCGGGCGGCCCTGGGTCGTGGCGATGACGTCGTCGGGGTCGTCCAGGCGGGTGTAGTTGACGAGCCCCTCGGCCATGCCGAACACCTGCTGGAGCGTGCAGCCGAGGAGCGGGCCGACCCGGCGGGCGGCCTCCTCGCTGAACTTGGCGCCGCCGACCAGCAGGACCTCCAGACTCTCGAAGCCGCACGCGCCGCGCTCGGCGGCGTCCAGCCACAGCAGGGCGAGCGGCGGTACCAGGCCGGTGATCGTCACGCCCTCGCGCCCGATCAGCGGGAACGCCGTTTCGGGGCCCGGCCGCGGGCAGAGCACCACCCGGCCGCCCGCGTACAGCGTGCCGAGCGAACCGGGCGAGCTGAGCGGGAAGTTGTGCGCGACGGGCAGGGCACACAGGTAGACGCTGTCCTGGTCCAGCGCGCACAGCTCGACGGAGCCGCGCAGGGAGTAGATGTAGTCGTCGTGGGTGCGCGGGATCAGTTTCGGTACGCCGGTGCTGCCGCCGGAGAGCTGGAGGAACGCGACCTCCCCGGGCTGCGGCTCGCCGAACTCCCCTCCGAGGGGCATGTCGCAGGGCAGCACATCGCAGGGCACGTCGGCCAGCCGCACGTGCCCCCCGGGGTCCTCCCCCGCCACCAGCACCAGCCGCAGCCTGGGACTCTCCGCCTGTACCCGGTCCGCCAGTTCGCGGTAGTCGAAGCCCCCGTCGACGTCCGGGATCACGTACGCGACCGCGCCCGTGAAGGAGCAGAAGTGCCCGATCTCGGTGTACCGGTGGGCGGGCAGCGCGAAGACCGGCAGCGCGCCGATCCGGAACAGCCCGAAGACCACCTCGAAGAACTCGGCGACATTGGGCAGTTGGACCACGACGCGATCCCCGCGCCGGATCCCCCGGGCCAGCAGTCCGGCGGCCATCCGGTCGGCCCGGCGGTCGAGTTCGGCGTACGTCCAGCGCCGCCCCTCCCCCGCCGGATCGACGATCGCGACGCGCTCGCCGTGCGCGGCGGCGCGTTCGCGCAGCATCCGGCCGAAGGTCTCGCCGCGCCAGTGCCCGGCGGCCCGGTAGCGCTCAGTGAACTCGGCCGGATACGGGGTGAATCCGGCCAGCACCTCGTCCATGGGCGTCACCTCGCTCGGAGCCGTCGCCTCTTCCGACCCCGTCGCCTCGTCCAGCCCCGTCGCCTCTTCCGACCCCGTCGCCTCGTCCAGCCGACTCATCGCGGCACCCCCGCCGCGTCCAGGAAAGTGCGGAACTTGGCCTCGGTCTCGGCGAGTTCGGCCTCCGGCCGGGACTGCGCGACGACGCCCGCGCCCGCAAAGACGCGCAGGGTGCGCTCGTGCGCCTCGGCGCAGCGGATGGTGACCACCCACTCGCCGTCGCCGTCCACGTCCCCCCAGCCGACCATGCCGGCGTACAGGCCGCGGTCGAACGGTTCAGTCTCGCCGATGACTCTGCGGGCGACGGGGGTCGGGGTGCCGCACACCGCCGGGGTGGGGTGCAGCGCGGCGGCCAGTTCCAGCGCGGAGGCGGCCGGGTCGGCCAGTTCGCCGGTGATCGTCGTCGCGAGGTGCCACATGGCGGCCGTGCGCACGAGGGTCGGCCGCGCCGGGATGTCGAGGGTGCGGCAGTACGGTGCCAGCGCGGTGCGGATGGCGTCGACCACGACGGCGTGTTCGTGCAGGTCCTTGGGCGATTCCAGGAGGGCGGCCGCCCGGCGGACGTCCTCGCCGAGGTCGGCGCTGCGCGGCACCGAGCCGGCCAGCGGGTTGGCGAGGACGGCCGTTCCCCGGCGGGAGAGCAGGAGTTCGGGGCTGGCGCCGATCAGCGTACGGCCGCCGCCGGCGGGGACGGCGAAGGTGTACCCGCCCGGGTCGCGGCGGGCGAGGCGCTGGAGGACGGCGGGCAGGTCGAGCGGGGCGCCGGAGGTCAGTTCGAGCGTGCGGGCCAGGACGACCTTGCTCAACTCCCCTGCGCGCAGCCGTTCGACGGCCGCCGCGACGCCGGCGCCGTACCCGGCTGGCTCGGGTACCGGGCGCACCTGCCAGTCCACCTGTTCGGCCGGCGGTGCGGGGAGGGCTATCAGCGGGTCGTCGCGCAGTGCGCCGGTGGCGCGGACCCGGACGGGCACGGTGAGTTCGGCCCGCGCGTCGTGGTCGAACGCCACCGCGCCCACCACGAACGGTCGTTCGACTCCAGCCCGGCGGGCGTCGGCGAGCGTGGCGGCCACGCGGGCGGGCAGCGGGCGCCCGTCCTGCGGCACCCGGGCAAGGACGCCGGAGGTGAGCAGGGTGCGGGTCGGCGAGGCAAAGAAGGCCTCGTCGGGGGCGGCCCGGTACTGGCCGAGCAGGCCGCTGGCCGCGCCGATGACGGTGTGGTCCGGGGCGGTGGTGGCCGCGGGGGGATACGGCGGGTCCCCGACGGGGGCGTGGTGGACCGTGGTCACCTGGAGTCTCCAGTCTGCGTGGGGTGGACGTCCGGGAGCTGCCCGGGAGTTGACGGCCGACGGGGGCCTGGGGAGGCGTCGGCCGGGAAGGATCGGAAAGGACCGGAAAGGACCAGAACGGGCCTGGGGGCCCGGGCAACGGAACGGCGGCCCGAGGGCCCGATCCGCCCGTCAGGCGCGCAGGGTGGCGCCGCCGTCGACGTACAGGTCGTGCATGGTGATGTGCCGGGCCCGGTCGGAGACCAGGAACAGCACGGCCTCGGCGACGTCGGCGGGTGCGGCGATCCGACCGAGCGGGATGCCGACCCGCCAGGCGGCCAAGTCGCCGTCGATCACGCGTTGTTGGGCGGCCTCCGCGTCGTCGCCCCAGAGAGAGCGCTGCATCGCGGTGTCGGTCGAGCCGGGTGAGACGATGTTGCAGCGCACGCCCGAGCGGGCGAGTTCGAGCCCGAGGCAGCGGGTGAACATGGTGGCCGCCGCCTTGGAGGCCGCGTAGGCGGCCATCCCGGCGCGGGGCACGCCGGCGGCGTTGGAGCCGACGGTCACGATGGCACCGCCCCCGCGCGCGGCCATCCGCCGGCCGGCCGCGCGGCACGCGTGGAACACCCCGGTGGAATTGACGGCGAAGATGTCCGCCCAGTCCCGGTCGGAGAGTTCGACGGCGGGTGCGGCACGGAGGATCCCGGCGACGTTCACCAGGGCGCCCAGCGGCCCGAGTCGGGCCTCGACGGACGCCACGACGGCCTCGACGGCGGCCGGGTCCGTCACGTCCAGGACGTACGGGCGGATGGCGGGCGACTCCCCGGCGAGCACGGCGAGCGCGCCGGCGTCACGGTCCGCCGCCGCGACGACGACCCCCTCGGCGACCAGCGCCCGGACGACGGCCGCGCCGATGCCCCGGGCGGCCCCGGTGACCAGGGCGACCGTACCGGCGAGTTCGGACTGCAGCACGGACTTCCCCTCCGACCAACCCTCTTAGGTAAGGCTAACCTAACACAGCTGTTCGCCTACGCCCAGACGCCGGGAAGCACGGTGCTCCCGCGACCGAACCACCCCGGACACCCGGCCTCCTGAAGACCCGACAGCCCGAAGCGCGGCGGTCCGAAGCGCGACAGTCCCAAGCACCGCAGCCCGAAGAGCAGCAGCCCGCCCATCGGAACCCCGCCGGGCCGCCACCGCATCCGTGTAGAGCCCAGTCGTGAAGTCGCCTTCCTCGATGCCGAGTTCGGCCATCAGCCCGCGCACCACGTCCAGCGCCGGAGCCAGCTCGCCCGAGCCCTCGGCGGCCGTCTCCACCTCCAGGTACACCCCGTCGAGCCCGGGGACCCGGGGACCCGGGGACCCGGACGAGGGTCGCGAAGAGGCCGGGATCCGTCCGCGCCCTCGATCTCGCGGATCCGTAGCTCCCGGTCGCCGTCGAGCAGTTCGCCGCCCGGCGTGTCGTAGGAGGTGTCCCGGTACACCTCCGCCCGCCCCGGACCGTACCCGCCCTCCAGGTGGCGCAGGACCGCCCCCGGTCGGCGCACGAGCGCCTTCAGTTGCGCCTCGATCGTCCGTCCGCCTTCCGGGCCGCACGACGGCGCCAATCGGACGGCGCCAATCGAACGGCACCACCCGACGGTCCGCCCCGGGGGCCGATTCTGCCGTCGTCCGCACGTGCCGAAAACCGGGTGCCGCCGCGCGCCGGCTCTCCTAGCCTGGCGTGCATGTGCACGCGATCTCAGACCTCCCGGCGCCACTACGTCTGCGTGTCCTGCCGGGTGTCGATTAAGCGCCACGGCGCACCGGGGCGGGACGGGTGCCCGCGCTGCGGCGGGCAGTTGACGGACGCCGGGCACGACCTGGAGGTGCCGGGGAAGCGGGACGACGCCGGCTGGCGGGCGCTCACGGCGCTGCTGGGCGCGGGCGTGACGTTCCACTCCTCGTGCTGCGACGGGCCCGGCTGGCGCCCGCGCACGCCGCGCGAGGTCCGCGAGCGGCTGGCCGCGTCGCGCGGCACCGGGCTGTCCGCGGCCGCGGCGCTGACCACCCGGGACGTCGGCGAGCTCAGTGCGCGGCGGCGGGAGCGGGCGCGAGTCCCGCGCAGCCGCGCAGGCCGTCGCGCCGCTTGAGCGCGGCCTCGGCGGCGGCGCCGGTGACGGGCACCGGAACGCCCCGGTCGTCGACCGTCGCCGGGGCGAACGCCTCGCCGGTCACCCGGCCGTCGCCGGTGACGGTCAGCGTGGTGACGCCGGTCTCGTTCGAGAACGGGTAGTTGGAGGTGCCGTACCAGAGGAAGTTGCCGAAGCCGTACCCGATGTAGGTGTTCCCGAGCATGCCGGAGCCGACCATCGTGTGGGCGTGGGTGCCGACCACGGCGGTGGCGCCGGCGGCGGCGAGCTTCTTCGCGATGGACGTCTGGTCGGCGGTCGGGCAGGCCTTGCCCTCCTCGCCCCAGTGCAGGTAGACGAGGACGACGGAGGCCTGGCGCTTCGCGTCCTCCACCGCCTTGACGACGGCGGGGACGTCGAGGGCGGAGGCGATGCCCGGCTTGGCGGCGCCGGCGCGCCACTTCTGGTTGGTGAGGTCCTCGATCTGGCTGGCCGCGACGACGGCGACCTTCACGCCGCGCACCGTGGAGACGTACGGCGCGTACGCCTCCTTGGCGGTGCGGCCGACGCCGATGACCGGGATCGGCGCGGAGTCCTTGGCCGCGAGGGTGTCGGCGAGGCCGTCGGCGCCGAAGTCGACGGCGTGGTTGTTCGCCATGGAGACGACGTCGACGCCGGAGGCCTTGAGGGCGTCGAGCGCCTTGGGCGTGGTGCGGAAGGTGTAGAGCTTGGGCTCCGGGGCGCCGCGGCCGGTGATCGCGGTCTCCAGGTTGAGCACGGACAGGTCGGCGTCCGCGAGGGTCGCGGAGATCGGGCCGAGCGGCGGCTCGGGCGGCTGCACGGCGAGCCGGGCCTCGGTGCGGCCCTCGAAGTGGACGTCCCCGGCGAAGGCCACCCGGATGGTCCCGTCGGGCCGCGGCGCCGTCGGCTTGGCCGTCGCGGGGGCGGGAGCTGCCGCGGAGGCGGTCGGCACGGAGGAGCCCTTCCCCGAAGCCGCGGCCGACGGGGCGGCGGCGGACGCGGAGGCCCCGGACGCAGAGGCTCCGGCCCCGGACGCCGCGTCGTCGGGCCCGCACGCGGCGACGCCCGTCAGCCCGAGCAGGAGCGCGGTGCAGGCGGCAGCGGACGAGACGGCGCGGCGCATGAGTGGTTCCCCCCGAGATCAACACCAGCAGCAAGACGAAGCGGCAACGCAGAGCAGCACGACGGAGCGGCCGCACGGAGCATCGGCACAAGAGCGGTCAGCCTACGTCACGCACCCGCGCGGTTTCGGCACCGTTCGGACACAGTGCGGACAAGACCGGAGCCGGAACCCACCCGCCCGAAGCCAGGGCCCACCCGGCCAACGGGGGGTGAACCCGCCGGAGGACGGGCCACGCCCCGGCCCGGTGCGCCATGCTGAACCCCGACACGCTGCACCCCGACACGCTGCACCCCGACACCCGCCGTCCAGGACCCCGGAGCCGCACCCCTCCCATGGACACCACGACCACGGACGACTTCACCCCCGCCGAACGCGCCCGCGGCCGGGCCCTGCGCCGCGCCCAGCTCCCGTGGGCGCTGGGCGGGCGGCTGACCGATCTCGCGCTCACCCTCGTCCTCGGCCTCACCCCCGCCGGGGCGGGCCTGGTGAGCGCCGTCGGCGGCTGGTTCGGCGGCTCCCGCACGGCCGAGGTCCTGGCGGGCGCGGCGGCGCTGGTCGTGCTCGGCCAGGCGGCGCAGCTGCCGTTCGGCGCCGGCGCGCGGACCGTCCGGGCCCGGTACGGGCTGGTGACACAGGGCTGGGCGGGCTGGGCGCTGGACGCGGTGCGCGGCCTGGCGCTGGCGCTCGTGCTGGCCCTGCCGCTCGCGCTCGGGCTGTTCGCGCTGACGGCGTGGTCGCCGCAGCGCTGGTGGGTGTCGGGGGCGGGCGCGGCGGCGGTGCTCGTCGGCGCGCTGTCGTTCCTGCACCCGCTCGTGGTCGAGCCGGTGTTCAACCGCTTCACCCCGATGCCGGAGGGGCCGCTGCGGACGGCGCTGCTCGCGCTGGCGCAGCGGGACGGCGTCGGGATCCGCGACGTCCTGGTGGCGGACGCCTCCCGGCGGACGACCGCGCTGAACGCGTACGTGTCGGGGCTGGGCGCGACCCGCCGGATCGTCGCGTACGACACGCTGCTGTCGACGGCCGAGCCGCGCGAGGTGGAGCTGGTGGTCGCGCACGAGCTGGGGCACGTGAAGCACCGGGACGTCCTGACCGGCACCGTGCTGGGCGCGGCGGGCGCGGCCGTGGCGGTGGTGGTGCTGGGTCTGCTGGGCACGTGGCGGCCGCTCCTGGAGGCGGCCGGGGCGGCGGACGCGGCGGATCCGCGGGCGCTGCCGCTGCTGGCGGCGATCGGGGCGCTGCTGGGCGCGCTGTCGGGGCCGGCGCAGTGCGCGGCGAGCCGCCGGATCGAGGCCAGGGCGGACCGGCACGCCCTCGAACTGACCTCGGACGCCGAGCAGTTCATCGCGATGCAGCGCAGACTGGCACTGGCCAACGTGTCCGATGTCGACCCGCCCCGGGTGCTTGAGCTACTGTTCGCCACTCACCCCAGCGCGACCCGCCGGATCGCCGCCGCCCGCGCGTGGCGGGCCGAGGGCACGAGCGCCGACGGGACACCGGGCGGACCGGCGGGCGAGTCGACCGACGGGCCGACGGACCGGTCGACGGACGAGCCCACGGACGGGCCGACCGGCGGACCGGCGGGCATCCCGCCGAAACCCGTTGTATAGTGCAACAAATCCCGAGGAGGTAGGACGCCGTGCCCGGCCGCCAGACGTCGATCGACACCATCCAGCGCGAGCTGACCGCCTTCGCCCGCCGCGCCCGCCACAAGGCCTCGCAGCTGCACCCTGACCTCTCCCTGGTCACCTACAGCATCCTCGACCTGATCACCGAGCGCGGCGGCTGCCGGGCGGCCGACGTCGCGGCGTACTTCATGCTCGACAAGTCCACCGTCAGCCGGCAGGTCACCGCCCTGGAGCGGCTCGGCCTGCTGCGCCGCGAGACCGACCCGGACGACCAGCGCGGCCAGATCCTGCGCGCCACCGACGCCGGGCTCACCCTCCTGCGGGACGCCAACGAACAACGCCGGCTGGCCTTCACCGAGCGCTTCACCGACTGGTCAGACGCCGACATCTCGCGCTTCGCCGACTACCTCGCCCGCTACGGCGCCGAGGGCTGACCCTCCCCGGACAGCCACCGGCCCCCACACCCGCCCCCCGCCACCCACCGGCCCCCGCACCGGACACCCACCGGCCCCCGCACCCGCCGCCCGCCACCCACCGGCCCCCGCGGACGCCGCCCGGGGTGCGCCGCACCGCCCCCACGGTGTACAGAGGAGAGGTGCCACTACGGCAGCGAGACCGTGACCCGCGCCCCCGCGACCGCCGCCGACCGTGGCGGCTCGACCGCCGCGCGCTGACGGCGCTGCCGCTCGCGCTGATCGTCGTCATCACGGTCGTCGACATCCTCTCGCCGCCGGACATCCACCTCGGCCCGCTGCTGATCGTGGCCCCGGCGCTCACCGCCTCCCTGGCCGGCGCCCGCGCCACGTTCGGCGTCGCCGTGCTCGCGCTCGCCGCGCTCGCCGTCATCGGCGGCGTCCGGGAGGCGGGCCTCACCACCACGAACATCCAGACCCAGCTCGCCGCTCAGCTCGCCGTCTCGGTGCTGATCGTCACCCTGCGGGTGCTGCGCGACCGGCACGAGCGCGAGCTGGCCCGGGTCCGCTCGGTGTCCGAGGCCGCCCAGCGGGTGCTGCTGCGCCCCCTCCCGGACCGGATCGGGCCGCTGCACCTCGCCTCCGTCTACCTGGCCGCCGAGGCCGAGGCGCAGGTCGGCGGGGACCTCTACGCGGCGGCCCGCACCCCGACCGGCACCCGGCTCCTGGTGGGCGACGTGCGCGGCAAGGGCCTGTCCTCGCTCGGCGACGCGGCGCTCCTGCTCGGCGCCTTCCGCGCCGCCGCCCACCTGCACGCCGAGCTGCCCGGGCTCGCCGCCTACCTGGACGGCAGCGTCTGCTGGGACCTCGCCCAGCTCAGCGCCCAGGCGAGCCACCGGCGGCTGGTCGGCGGGTCCGGCGACGGGCCCGAGGAGGACGCCGGGGCGGACGACAGCGGCGAGTCCTTCATCACCGCCGTCCTGCTCGACATCCCCGACGACGGCACCGAGGTCCGCCTGATCGACTGCGGCCACCCGCCCCCGCTGCTCCTGCGCGCCGACGGCATCACCCCGCTGGCCGCCGACCACCCGGCGCCGCCGCTCGGCCTCGGCGAACTGGCGCCGGGCGAGTACCGGGTCGAGGTGTTCCCGTTCCGGCCCGGCGACCGGCTGCTGATCTACACGGACGGCGTGATCGAAGCCCGGGACGCCCGCAAGCGCTTCTACCCGCTCACCGAACGCGTCACGGCCTGGCAGGCCGACCGCCCGTCCGTCCTCCTGCACCGCCTGCGCCGCGACCTCCTGGCCCACGTCGGCGGCCACCTGGACGACGACGCGGCGATGGTCGTGGTCGAGCGGCTCCCGGACGACTGACGCACCGGACCGGTCAGGGCTTGTACGGCAGCTGGGGCACGTCGTAGCAGGTCGTCGTCATCGACGGCACCTGGGTGACCCAGCCGCCCGCGCCGCCCCCGGCCGAGTCCTGCCAGCGGGCGGCGTTCAGGCAGGCGCGCACGGGGCCCGCGGGCGGCGGCTCGGGGACGAAGGAGGCGGGCAGGATCAGGCCGTGCGCGTCGTACGGCTCGGCGCGGTTCATGAACGCCTCCACGCAGGCCCGGGTGAGCGCCGCGCCGCAGGAGTCCATCGCGTCGGTGAGCCACTGGGCGCCCGCCCAGCCCTCCAGCTCCCAGGCGGACAGCTGCGCCGCCCGGTCGGGGTAGTAGCGGGCCATCGCCGCCCGGAAGTCGCGCACCGCCGGGTACTGCCGGTCCTCGTAGTTCAGGCTGGACGAGGTCGCCCAGAGCGCGTTGCGGCAATCGGGTGAGGACTGGTAGTCGGTGCGCACCGACTCCGACCAGTTCTGCACGTTGGTCACCTTCGCCGTCACCCGCGCCCCGGCCTCGTCCAGGGCGCGGCACAGGGCCGCGTTGCCGCGGGTGTCCATGGCGTCGAAGAGGAGCTGCGAGCCGTCGGCGCGGACGGCGGCGGCGACCGCCTGGAAGTCCGGCAGCGCGAAGTCCACCGTCTGGAGCAGCACCCGGTAGCCCTCCGCCTCCAGCCCGGCCTTCAGCTGGGCGGCGTAGCGGGCCGAGTCGGCCTGGTTGTAGGCGACGACGGCGGCGCTGGCCGCACCCAGGCGCTCCTTGAAGAAACGGAACACCTCGGTGCTCTGGTAGAGCGTCCCGTTCCAGCCCACCGACCGCCCGTCGCGCGGGGCCGCGCTGCCGTAGATGCCGTACAGGTGCGGCCAGCGGTCGTAGGCGGTGCCGATCGGCTGCCCGCCGACGTCCGGCACGGCCTTGCCGCTGACGTACGGCGCGCCCGCGTAGTCGAGGACGCTGCCGCTCGCGAAGGCGAAGACGTGGGCCTGGTCGACCAGGCGGTGGACGCAGTCCTGGTTGCCGATGCCGCTGCCGGCGTCGTCGCACGTGACGAGGCGGACGGTGCGCCCGTGCAGGCCGCCGCGGTCGTTGAGGGCTTGGAAGAAGGCCTGGGCGCCGTAGCGCGGGCCGCTGAACACGTCGCTGCCGACCGGGCTGGTCAGCGACGTGACGATGCCGATCCGGATCTCGCCGGCGGTGACACCGGTGTCCGAGGCCGGGTTGGCGCCGGACGCGGGGCCGGGACCGGGCCCCGGACCGGACCCCGGGCCTGCGGGGGTGGGGCGGCCGGTGAACGCGCCGTCCGGGAGCCGGGTGCCGCAGGCCGTCAGCAGCAGGAGCAGGGCCAGCAGGACGGCGGGCACCCGGCGGGGGGCGGCGGCCGTCAGCCGCATCCGGGGATCGGGGTGCCGCTGGCGCCGGCGGCCTGGGTGAGGAGGCCGCAGAGCGTGGCGCGGCCGACCTTCCAGGTGCCGTTGTCGAGGACGGCCTGGCCGGAGGCGCTCGGCTCGACGACGGTGCCCTGCAGGGAGAGCGCGTAGGTGACGGTGGCGTCCGTGGCGTCCGTGAACGTCACGTCGGACACCTTGGCCTGCACCTGGCCGACCCGCGGGTCCTGGGAGAAGCCCTGGAGGACGGGGAGCAGCACGTCACCGTTCTGGAGCAGCCTGGCCTTGTCGGCGATGGGGGTGGCCGGGTCGAAGAACTTCTCCCAGTTGGCGGTGACCTCGGCCTTCGCGGCGGCCGGGTCGGCGGGCGCGGTGCCGCTCGCGGAGGCGCCGGGCGAAGCGGCGGAACCGGCACCGGCCACCGCCGACGAGATGGCCGCCGACGCCGAGGAAACGGCCGCCGACGCCGCCGACTTCACCGAGGACGCCGACGACGAACCGGACTTGCTACTGCTGCACGCGGCCACCGACCCGGCCAGCAGCAGCGCGAGCAGCGCGCTCGCCGCCGTCCGCAGGACCCTGGGCTTGCCGCTCTCCGTCACAGGCATTGCTGTTCCCTTTCGGGTGTTCCCCCGCGGGTTCGACCTCGCGGGGGTTCGATCTCGCGGATTCGACCTTGGGGGGGTCGATCCGGTGGGTTCGATCCGGTGGTCTCCCGGATGCCGTTCCAGGCCGATCCTGGAAACGTCGCAAGTGACACCATGAAGGCGGATCGATGGACGAATCGCAATCCGGCGGACGAACCGCCCGGAACGCCGTGCGGGAGTCCCCCGTCCGGCGCGGCGCCCGTCGGCCGCGGGCCCTGCGGGGCACGCGCGAGTGGGCCGGGTGGCTGCTCGTCGCGGCCGGGGCGGTGCTGTGCGTACTGGGCTGGTACGGGGTGTCCGGCGAGCGCTTCGCCGAGCAGCAGATCCCCTACCTGGCGTCGTCCACGATCCCCGGCGCGGCGCTGATCGTGGCGGGCGCCGTGCTGGTCGCGCTGCGGTCGCCGCCCCCGTCCGGGCGCGGCGACCCGACCGATCTCCGGGTGGAGCGGCTGTACGCGCTCCTGGTCGAGCCGGACGAGCCTAACGATCCGGATGAGCCGGACGAGCTGGGTGAACCGGACGAGCCGGGGGCTGCCGGGGACCCGTCGTTCTCCCCGGAGTCCGAGAGCCGCGGATGGCTTGCCGTGCCCGGCGGCACGCACTACCACCGGCCGGACTGTCCGCTCGTCGCCGGGAAGGACACGGCCGTGCGGGTGGGCCCGGAGGCCGTCCGGACCCGGGGCCTGACGGCCTGTCCGGTCTGCGAGCCGCCCACCACGCCGGACGGGGACCCCGGGGCACCCGGCGGCCCCGCCGCCACCACCACCCGTCCGGGCGAGTCCGCCCCGCCCGCCGGCTGAGCCCCGATGGCCGCCTCCGGCTCGCTCGGCCTCACCGTCGACCTCGCCCTCGCCGGGCTCACCGTCGGCAGCGCCGCCGCGCTCAGCGGCATCGGCCTGGTGGTGTGCCACCGCGCCACCGGCGTGCTCAACATCGCCCAGGGCGCGCAGGCGATGGCCGTCGCCTACCTGCTGCGCGACCTCGTCGTGGTGCGGCACTGGCCGGTGTGGCCCGCCGTCGCGTTCTGCCTGCTGCTCGTCGCCCCCGCGCTCGGCGTGCTGCTGGACGTCCTCGTCTACCGCCCCCTGCAACGGCGCGGCGCCGGACCGGCCGACACGATGGTCGCCGGGCTCGGCGTGTTCGTGCTGCTCATCGGTGCCGTCGTGCTGCTGTGGGGCGCCGCGCCGCTGGCCGGGGCACCCTCGCCGTTCGGCGGCGCGCCGATCCGGCTGCCCGGCGGGCACGCGTTGCGGCCCGACACCGTCGCCCAGCTCGCCGCGATCCTCGTGCTCGCGCTCACCGTCGCCGCCACCACCCGCTGGACCCGCTTCGGCCTGCACCTGCGCGCCGTCGTCGACGACCGCCGCCTCGCCGGCCTCGCCGGGGTGGACGCCGACCGGGTCTCGGCCGCCGGGTGGGCGTTCGGCTCGTTCACCGCCGGACTGGTCGGCATCGCCCTCGCGCCGTACCTGCTGCTCGACCCGTACGGGCTGCCGCTGCTGGTCATGGAGACCATGGCGGTCGCCGTCGCGGCCCGGCTGCGCAGCATCCCGGTCGCCGTCGCCACCGGGCTCGGCCTCGGCGTCGCCCAGGCCGAGCTCACCCGGCTGCGCCCGGCCGGGCAGTTGCTGCCGCTGGTGGAGGCGGTGCAGTCGAACCTGTTCGTGATCGCCCTGCTCGCCACCGCGCTGCTCGCCGGACCGCGCATCTCCGGCGAACGGGCCGGCTCTCCCGCGTTCTCGGCGCCCGGGGCCGCGGATGGCGGGCGCGGTGCGGCGGCGGTGTGCCTCGTGCTGCTCCTGCTGCCGCTCGGCTTCCGGGGCAACGACCTGCGCAGCGCGCTGCTCGTACCGGCGCTCGCCCTCGTGCTGCTGTCGATCGTCGTGGTCACCGGGTACGGCGGGCAGATCTCGCTCGGCCAGGCGGGGTACGCGGGGATGGGCGCGCTCGGGACGGCGCTGCTGATGTCGGGCCGGGTGCCCGGGCTCCCGCCGCTGCCGGCCGCGCCCGCGCTGCTGCTCGCCGTGCTCGCGACCGCGCCGCTCGGGCTGCTCACCGGCTGGCCGGCGATCCGGCGGCGCGGGCTGGCGCTCGCGCTGGTCACGTTCGCGGTTGGGACGGCGATGAGCCGGTTCGTCTTCCAGCAGCCGTACGCGACCACCGGGCTCACCCTCGACCGGCCGTCCTTCCTGGCCGGGGACCGCGCCTTCTACGTCGCCGAGCTCCTGCTGCTGGGGCTCGGGGCGGCGGTCGTGCGCGGCCTCCACCGGGGGCGCCTCGGGCGGGCGCTGACCGCGATGCGCGACCACGAGGCCGGCGCCGTCGCGGCGGGGGTGGACGTGCCCGGGCTGAAGCTGCTCGCCTTCGTGGCGGGCGCGGCGCTCGCGGCGCTGGGCGGCGGGCTGATGGGGCTCGCGGGGCGGGCCTTCGACGCGGCGTCGTTCGACCCGGTGCGTGGGCTGCTGTGGTTCGCGGCGGTGGTGGTCGCGGGGGCGGACAGCGCGCTGGGGGCCGTCCTGGCCGCCGCCCTGCTGATCGGCCTCGACGCGGGCACGGTCGCGGGTGTATCGGCGGTGGCGGTGGGCGTCCTCGCCGCCGCCATCGGACGGCTCCCCGGCGGGCTCGCCGCTCTGCCCGGCCGCAGGTCCGCGCAGGCGCCGCCACCACTGCCGCCCGGGCGCCTCACCCCGGCGGGCCAGCGGGTGCGGGCGACGATCGCGGGGCGGATCGCGCGGGAGGAGGAGCGGTGAGCGCGGGCACGGCGGTGTGCGGGCGGGCCGCGAGCGAGGCTTCACAGGAGAGCGGGGGGGCCGGGGGAGATGAATAAAGACTGTTTTTTGTTATGGATTAGTGTCTGTTAGAATCGGGGCGCCGGGGGCGGCGCGGCG
>NZ_JBHWGD010000005.1:100685-139075 GCF_042733235.1 Kitasatospora sp. NPDC059722 | reverse complement strand
CGGACCGGGCGGATATAACCCACTGGCCATAAATAATATTAAATAAATTTAATTAAAAATAAAAAAAAAAATAGTGCGACCTGTCACTCCGCCGCGGAGCACCCATGACCGCCCGCCTCACCGCCCGCGGCATCGTGCGCCGCTACGGCGGGATCGAGGCCGTCGGCGGCGTCGACCTCGTCGCGCCCGCCGGGCGGATCACCGCGCTGATCGGGCCGAACGGGGCCGGGAAGAGCACGCTGTTCGACTGCCTGGCCGGGACGGTCCGGCCGGACGCCGGGCGGGTGCTGCTCGCCGGGCGGGACGTCACGCGGGTGGCGGCGCACGCACGGGTGCGGCTGGGGCTCGCCCGCACCTTCCAGCAGATCGCCGTCTTCCCCACCCTGTCCGTCGCCGACAACGTCCGCGTGGGCGCCGAGCAGCGACCCGACCGGGCGGACGTCCCGGGGCGCACGGAGCGGGCACTCGCGCTGTTCGGGCTGCAGGACGTGGCCGGCGAGTCGGCCGGGGCGCAGCCGACCGGGGTGCTGCGCTTGGTGGAGCTGGCCCGGGCGCTGGCGGGCGAGCCGCGGGTGCTGCTGCTGGACGAGCCCGCGGCGGGGCTGGATTCGGCCCAGACGGCCAGGCTGGTGGCGGTGTTGCGGGGACTCGCGGGGCACGGGATGGCACTGCTGCTGGTCGAGCACGACGCCGGGCTGGTCGCCGAACTCGCCGACACCGTCTACGCGATGGCGGACGGCCGGGTGGTGGCGGCCGGTCCCGCGGCGGCGGTGCTGGCGGATCCGCGGGTGGCCCGGGCGTGGGGCGGGGTGGCGTGATGCCGGTGGAGATCGCGTTGCGCTCGGCACGGGTCCGGTACGGTCCGCTCGAAGCGCTGCACGGGGTGGACCTGGCGTTCCCGTCCGGGCTGGTGAGCGTCCTGCTGGGGCCCAACGGCGCCGGACGGACGAGCGCGCTGCACGCGCTGGCCGGGCTCGTCCGGCTGTCCGGGGGCCGGGTCGTGTGGCGGGGCCGGGACGTCACCGGACTGTCGGTACGCCGGCGGGTGCGGACGGGGCTCGCGCTGGTGCCGGCGGAGCGGGCGGTGTTCGCGTCGCTGACGGTGGCCGAGCACCTCCAACTCGCTGGTCCGGGCAGCGAGTCGGCCCTCCGCCTGTTTCCCGAGCTGGCCGCGCTGCTACCCCGCCGGGCGGGCACGCTCTCCGGCGGGCAGCAGCAACTCGTGGCCCTCGCCCGGGCTTTGGCCACCGAGCCCGAGGTGCTGCTGCTCGACGAGCCCGAGCGCGGCCTGGCCCCGGCCGTCGTCGCCCGCCTGCACGCCCACCTGCTCGCCGCCGACACCACGGTGATCCTGAGCGCGCGGGAACTCCCCCGCACCCTGGCGGGCGCGGCCGTCGTGCACGTGCTGCACCGCGGCGAGGTCGTGTTCTCCGGCGAGCCGGGCGAACTCGCCGTCACCGGGCCGACCGCTACTGCGCCAAGTACCCGCCGTCCACCGGCAGGACGGCTCCCGTGATGAACGACGCCTCGTCGGAGGCCAGGAACAGCACGGCCGACGCGACCTCCGCCGGGGAGCCGAGCCGGCCCATCGGGTGGAGCTTCTCGATCGCGGTGAGGTACTCGGGCCCGCCGGGTTCGTCGCGCAGCCGGACGACGCGTTCGGTGGTGATGGTGCCGGGGGCGACGGCGTTGACGCGGATGCCGCGGTCGGCCCACTCGACGGCGAGGTGCTTGGTGAGGCCGGAGGCGACGAACTTGGCCGGGCCGTAGACCGCCTGGCCGCGCTGGCCGGCCTCGCCGGAGATGGAGGAGATGCAGACGACCGAGCCGCCGGGCCGCTCCTGGGCGGTCATCGCGGCGATCGCGTACTTGCAGGTGAGGAACATGCCGCGGCCGTCGATGGCCATGACGTGGTCCCAGTCCTCGGCGGTGGCTTCGGTGATCTCCATGAGCGGGAGCACACCGGCGTTGGCGACCAGGACGTCGAGCCGGCCGTTGCGCTCGACGGCGGCGTCGATCATCCGGCGCGCGTCCTCGTCGCGGGCGACGTCGCCGACCACCGTGCCGATGTCGTACGGGAGTTGGTCGGCGAGGCGGGCCAGACCGACGGCGTCGACGTCGGTCGCGATCACGGCCGCACCCTCGCGGGCGAAGCGTTCGGCGACGGCCCGGCCGATGCCGCTCGCCGCGCCCGTCACCACGCAGGACCTGCCCGCGAGCCCTCCGACCCCGCCACCTGTTGCGTTCGCAGTCACCATGACGCCGGACTCTATCGACGAACAGTCAGGACGGCGTGGATGGCGCCGGATTGGCCTGCTCCGCGAACAGCGAACGGCTCGCGGCGGCGTCGGCGGTCGGCGGCCAGCGGTCAGCGAACGGCGAACGGCGAACAACTTTCAGATAACAGATTTCAAAATCTGTTATCTGAAAGTTGTCAGCTGTCATCCGTTCGCCCCTCACACCGTGAGCACGATCTTCCCCCGCAGGTGCCCGTGCTCGCTCACCCGGTGCGCCTCCGCCGCCTCGGCGAGCGGGAGCACCCGGTGCAGCGGCAGCCGCAGGTCCCCCGCCGCGTGCAGCGCGAGCGCGGCCTCGAACGCGCGGCCGTAGTAGGGCTCGACGCCCTCGGCACCGCCGGTGAAGCGCACCCCGTGCTCCCCGGCGCCCACGAAGTCGGCGATCGTCAGCACCCGGTCGGCGCCGCCCGCCAGTTCGATCGAGAGCGGCAGCACCCCGCCGAGCCCGGCCGCGTCCAGCACCTTGTCCACGCCGCCCGGTGCGGCGGCCCGCACGCGCTCGGCCAGCCCGTCGCCGTACGCCACCGGGATCGCGCCCAGCTCGCGCAGGTGGGCGTGGTTGGCCTCGCTCGCGGTGCCGACGACCGTGATCCCGCGCGCCCGGGCGAACTGCAGCAGCACGGTGCCGACCCCGCCGGCCGCGCCGTGCACCAGCAGCGTCTCGCCGGGCCGGACGTCGAGGATGGCCAGCGCCCGCTCGGCGGTCTCCGCCGCGACCGGGATCGCCGCCGCCTCCTCCCAGCACAGCGCGGCGGGCTTGCGGGCCAGCTGGGCGGCGGGCACGATCACGTGCTCGGCGTGCGCGCCGCCCATCACCGCGCCGAACACCTCGTCACCGGTCGCCCACGCCGTGACGTCCGCGCCGACGGCCCGGACCACGCCGGACAGTTCGAAGCCGGCGACGAAGGGAAGGGCGACGGGGAAGACGTCCGCCATCAGGCCGGCCCGGATCTTGTGGTCCAGCGGGTTGACGCCCGCCGCGCGGACCTCGACCAGGACCTCGCCGGCACCCGGGGCGGGCAGGTCGAGGTCGATGGGGCGCAGCACGTCCGCGCCGCCGTACTCGGAGAAAGCGATCGCCTTGGTCATGGGAAAGTCCTTGCCTTGTCGAGGAGTTCGTGGACCCCGTGTTCTCGTACGGCTCCATCCTCGGCGCCCGGCCGGCTTCTCCCGGCCGTCCTTTCGGACGGTTCCACCCCTCCCAATGGCCAGGTCGGCCGGCCGCCCCCGGGGCTAGGCTGGACGGCATGACCGGACTGAGCGCGGACGTGGACTGGCAGAGCATGTGGGGACGTCCGGAGGACGCGCTCGCGCGGGCCGTCGAGGTGCTGCGCGCGCCCCGGCCGACGTTGCTGGTCCGCCTCTCCGAGGTGCTCGGCACGCTCGTGCCGCACGTGGCGGTCGCCCAGCTCAGCGGCATCTGCACGTACTCCCCCGCGAACGCGCTCGGCTTGCCGGAGGTCGCCGGGGAGGTCGTCAGCCTGGAGCTGGCCCGGCTCGCCGAGGCCACCGCCGACGCGACCGCGCAGGGCCGGCCGTGGCAGGGCGAGGCCCTGCTCGCGGGCCGCACCCGGCCCGTCGTGGTGGCCTCGGCGACGCCGGGCACCGGGAGCGCACCGGAAACAGGCAGCGCGGCGGACACCGGCAACGCGCCCGGCACCGGCAAGGCGCCCGACGCCGGCGGCGCCGCCCTGCTGGTGCTGGTCCGCGCGAGCGCCGAGCCGGTGCCCGACGGCGCGCTGGCCGTCCTCCAGCAGCTGTGGGAGCTGCTCGTGACGCACTCGCACCACCGCGCCACCGACGCGGGCCCCAAGCACGCGGCGACGTCCCGGGCCTCGGCGAACGCCCGGGCCCGCGCGATCGCCGAGTTCACCGGCATGCACAGCGCCGCGCTCACCGCGATCCTCGGGCCGCTGCGCTCGCCCGCCCTGGACGACGCGACCGCGCGCCGCAGCGCCGCCGAACTGGCCGTGACGGCGCTGCTGGACCTGCGCGCGGGCGCCGAACTCGACCGGACGCTCAGCGAGGAGCCCGCCGACGCCGCGTTCGCCCGGCTGGCGGAGGAGCTCCGCCCGCTGCTGCGGCACGGCCGGGTCCGGCTGGACCTGGTGCCCCCGGCGGAGTCCGCCCGGTCCGTCCCGGCGGACACCGCGCACACCGCCCGCGACGCCGTCCGGGCGACCGTCCTCACCATGCTCGACCAGGACGGGGTGACGCGGCTGCACGTGAGCTGGACGTTCACCGGTGACGTGCTGCGGGCGGTGGTGCGGGACGACGGGCCCGGCCTGCTCGCCGCCGACGCCCTCGCCGTGCACCGCACCGCCGACCGGATCGCCGCCCTCGGCGGCCGGGCCGCCGTGGAGGCCGTGCCCGGCTGGGGCAGCACGGTGACGGTGGACCTGCCGCTCGTGGCGCCCGGACCGGCTCTCGCCGGGGATCCGCTGGACGGCCTTCAGCCGCGCGAGCTGGAGGTCCTGGACCAGGTGGCGCGCGGCCGGCGCAATCGCGAGATCGCCCGGGAGCTGCACATCAGCGAGTCGACGGTGAAGTTCCACGTCGCCAACATCCTGGCGAAGCTGGGCGTCGCCTCGCGCGGCGAGGCCGCCGCCCTCGCCCACCGCGCCGGGATGCCGGCGGCGGCGGGGCTGTACGTCGCGTCGTGACCGACGCTCAGGAGTCGTTCAGCGGTTCAGCGGGCCGCGCCCGGGACGGCGTTCCAGCCCGTGTCATTGGAGCCGGAGTCGGAACCGGTCCCGGCCCCGGAACCGGAGCGGACGGCGGTGGCCGAGGCGGAGGCGGTGGCGGTGGAGACCGGACAAGGGACGTACGCAATCATGGACATCTCCCTCGATAAGGGGCCGGACAGCGACCCTGCCGACGATTAAAATCGCCAGCCTCACTCCAGCACAAGCGAAAATCCGAAGGGATGACGTGCCCGAGACAACGTGGGACCCGACCGCCCCCGGCATCCTGCGGCTCCCGTCCGGCCGCCTCCTGCGCGGCCGGGGCCTCAGCCGCCCGCTGCCATCCGGCCCCGCCCCCGACTTCGCGCTCTACCTCCTCGGCCACCGCCCCGCCCCCGTGCCGTGGGAGGCCCGCTGGGTGCGCTGGCCCGACTTCCGCCTGCCCGCCGACCGCGCCGACGCCCGCGCCGCCTTCGGCGAGGCGTGGCGGCGCTGCGCCGCCCAACGCGTCGAGATCGCCTGCCTCGGCGGCCGCGGCCGCACCGGCACGGCGCTCGCCCGCATCGCCGTCCTGGACGGCGTGCCGCCCGCCGAGGCCGTCGCCTACGTGCGGGCGCACTACAGCCCGCACGCCGTCGAGACGCCCTGGCAGAAGGGGTACGTCCGGCGGGCTCTGGAAGACTTGCCCGCATGTGGCACGAACTGATCCTCGAACTGGCCCCGGGCGCCGAGCTCGGCGCCCCGGCCGCCGACGACACGCTGGCGGAGGTCGAGCGGGCACTCGGGCAGCGGGTGCCGCCCGACCTCGCCGACCTGCTGCGGGAGTGCGACGGGGTCGTCCACCGCGGGCTGGACGTCGTGTGGGACGCCGCGCGGATCGCGGGCGAGAACGGCGAATTCCGGACGACCTTGGACTTCCGGCAGCTCTACATGCCGTTCGAGCCGCTGATGTTCTTCGGGGACAACGGCGGCGGCGACCAGTTCGCGTTCGTCCGCACACCCGAGCGCGATCACGACGTGTTCGTCTGGGACCACGAGACCGACAGCCGCTCGATGGTCGCCGGCAGGCTCCGCCAGTACCTCGAACGGAGCCTCACCGAAGACGGGGACTGGTACCTGTAACCACTGAACGGTCAGGTCTTGCGCAGGTCCGGGGCCGGGGCGCCGATCAGGAGGCGGCGCACGGCGTCCCACGCGGTGCGCATCGCGGCGGCGCAGGCGCGGGTGTCGTCGCCGAGCAGGCGCAGCCAGGCGCCGGCGTCGTGCGGCAGGACGCTGACGCCGTACAGCAGGCCGCGGTCGGCGAGGGCCTCGTGCAGGGTGTCGGCGACCCGGGCGGCCGGGGCGAGCGGCGTGATCGCGTACAGGCTGGCCATGACGTCGTGTCCGGCGAGCACCGCCGGGCCCGAGACGCCCCCGCCGCCCGGCTCCAGGCGGACGGTGTCCAGGGCGACCAGCGGGCCGTCCGGGCGCCGCACTTCGAGGTCGGAGGCGAACACCCGGTAGGCGTTGCGCTCGCCGCGGGCCAGGCGCCCGGCGAGGACGGTCTCGCCGGCGAGGACGGTGGCGGTGGGGTCGACGGTGAGGACGGTGCGCTGGTAGAGGCGGGAGTCGACGAAGGGGATGACGGGCTCGGGCAGGTACTCGACGTAGGCGCGGGGGCCGGCGTGCAGGTTGACGAGTTGCGTCGCGTAGTCGAACTCCATCCGGTAGACCTTGGTGGCCGCCTGGGTGGTGAGGTGCACGGCCGTGTCGGCGCCGCAGTGGAGGTCGGTGCGCAGCCGGTCGGCCTGGAGGATGCCGCCGCCGGTGGACATCAGGAGGGTGACGGCGAGGTCCGGGCGGGCGGGGTCGAAGTAGAGCGGGCGCATGATCTGCAGCGGCGACTTCTGGTAGTGGCCGGTGAGTTCGGTGCGGGCGCCGATCTTCTCGAAGGAGAGTTCCAGCAGGCCGACCTTGCCGGGGCGCCCGACCCCGAGGGTGTCGGGCGTCCCGGCGTGCCGGCGGACCTCGGCCGGGACGCGGGCCGGCTCGTAGTGCCGGGGGTCGAGCCGCGGTGGCGCCACGTCCGCGGCCACGTCCGGCGAGATGTCCGGGGCGGCCGTCATGCGGAGACCTTGCGGAAGGTCTCCAGGAAGGCGGCGATCTCCTCCAGTCCTTCGCCGGTCAGGCAGTTGGTGAGCACGACCGGTCCGCCCTCGCGGACGCGGTGGGCGTCGGACTCCATGACGCCGAGGTCCGCGCGGACGTACTGGGCGATGTCGATCTTGTTGATGACCAGGAGGTCGGACTCGGTGATGCCCGGTCCGCGCTTGCGGGGCATCTTCTCGCCCTCGGCGGTGTCCAGGACGAAGAGGAAGAGGTCGACGAGGACGGGGCTGAAGGTCAGGGTCAGGTTGTCGCCGCCGGACTCGTAGAGCAGGGTGTCGACGTCGGGGAAGCGTTCCAGGAGCTCGGCGCCGGCGGCGAGGTTCATCGTCGGGTCGTCCCGGACGGCGGTGTGCGGGCAGGCGCCGGTCTCGACGCCCACGACCCGCTCGGGGTCGAGCACGCCGGCCAGGGTGCGGCGCACGTGCTGGGCGTCCTCCTGGGTGTAGATGTCGTTGGTGACGACGGCCGGGCGGTGGCCGCGGGCGATCAGGACCGGGACGAGGGCCTCGATCAGCGCCGTCTTGCCGGAGCCGACGGGGCCGCCGATGCCTACGCGGAGCACGTTCTCGGTCAAGTTTCCTCCTCTGGTGCGGTGTTGCTCGTGTTTCGCGTTTCGGTGCCGCGCGAGGCGCCGTTCCCGCGGCGGGTCAGCTCATGAACAGCCGGGCCTCGGCCCGCTCGTGCCGTCCGGACATCGCGTCGGCGACCGGCACGCAGCCGCCGAGGTCGGCCAACTCCCGCGCCAGGGCGGCCCGGATGACGTCCTGGAGCACCGGCGCGACCGACCGCAGCACGACCTGCGCCTTGCGGTGGTCGGTCAGCCGCAGCCGCAGCGCGGCGCCGACGAAGCTGGTGCAGAACGCGAACAGGTCGCCGGCGAGGGCCTGTTCGGCCGGGACGCCGGCGGCGGCGTACGCGACCCCGGCGGCGACCGCCTGCGAGCCGGGGGCGCGCTTGTCGGCGACCAGTTCGGCGTACCGCTCCAGGGGTTCGCCGCCGAGCGACTCCCGGGCGATGTCCAGGAGTTGGCGTCCGGTCCGGGTGGAGGCCAGCCGCAGCTCGCGGTTGAGCTTGGTCGCGTGCAGCCGCTCGTCGACCTCGGCGAGCAGTTCCCAGTCCCCGGCCGTCGCGGCGCGGTGGGCGAGGGCGAGCGCGGTGGCGTCGCCCGGGCCCACCGAGTGGCGCAGCAGGTCGGCGAGCAGGTCCGGCATGGTGTCCGGGGTGACGGCCTTGGCCTGGGCGTAGCCCTCCAGCCCGTGGGAGAGGGTGTAGAACCCGCTGGGGAAGGCGGAGTCGGTGAGCTGGAGGCAGACGAGCAGGGCGTCCAGGCCGCCCGGGCCACCGCTCGGGCCACTTCCGCCCGCATCACCGCCGCCCGTCTCCCCACCGAGCTGGTCACCGCCGACCGGGCCGCTCATGCGAGGTAGAACAGGTGGTTGAGCGGGAGTTCGCGCGCGGGCTCGATGGTGGCGGGCTCACCGTCCAGGGTGACCTTGTAGGTCTCCGGGTCGACCGCGATCTTCGGCAGGGCGTCGTTGCGGACCATGTGCTGCTTGCCGACCGAGCGGCACCGCTGCACCGGCAGGACGCGGCTGTCGAGGCCGAGCCGGGCCGGGACGCCGAGGTCGACGGCGGCCTGGGACATGAAGGAGACCCGGGTGGCCTGCTTGGCGCGGCCGAGCGCGCCGTACATCGGGCGGTAGTAGACCGGCTGCGGAGTGGGCAGGGAGGCGTTGGGGTCGCCCATGAGGGCCCAGTTGATGACGCCGCCCTTGATGACCATCTTGGGCTTGGCGCCGAAGGAGTTGATCGGCCAGAGCACGATGTCGGCGAGCTTGCCAGGCTCCAGGGAGCCGATGTGGTCGGCGGTGCCGGAGGCGATGGCCGGGTTGATGGTGAGCTTGGCGAGGTAGCGCAGGACGCGGAAGTTGTCGTTGCGGTCGGTGTCGCCGGCGAGCTTGCCGCGCTGGCCCTTGCAGTGGTGGGCGGTCTGGAAGGCGCGGGTGAAGGACTCCCCGATGCGGCCCATGGCCTGCGAGTCGGAGGAGAAGATCGAGATGACGCCCTCGTCGTGCAGGACGGTCTCGGCGGCGATGGTCTCGGCGCGCACCCGGGAGTCGGCGAAGGAGACGTCCTCGGGGATGTCGTGGCTGAGGTGGTGGCAGACCATCACCATGTCGAGGAGCTCGTCGACGGAGTTGACGGTGTAGGGCAGGGTCGGGTTCGTCGAGGACGGCAGGACGTTGGCCTCGCCGGCGATCCGCATGATGTCGGGGGCGTGGCCGCCGCCGGCGCCCTCGGTGTGGAAGGTGTGGATGGTGCGGCCGTCGATCGCGGAGAGGGTGTCCTCGAAGTAGCCGCCCTCGTTGAGGGTGTCCGTGTGGATGGCGACCTGGACGTCGTACTCGTCGGCGACGCGCAGCGCCGTGTCGATCGCGGCCGGGGTGCTGCCCCAGTCCTCGTGCACCTTGAGGCCGCACACGCCCGCCTCGACCTGTTCGCGCAGGGCTCCGGGCAGCGAGCCGTTGCCCTTGCCGAGGAGGCCGACGTTGACCGGGAGGTCCTCGACGGCCTGGTACATCCGGCCGATGTTCCACGGGCCGGGCGTACAGGTGGTGCCGTTGGTGCCGTCGGAGGGGCCGGTGCCGCCGCCGATGAGGGTGGTGATGCCGTTGCTCAGCGCCTCCTGGGCCTGCTGGGGGGCGATGAAGTGGATGTGGGTGTCGATGCCGCCGGCGGTGGCGATCAGGTGCTCGCCGGAGATGACCTCCGTACCGGGGCCGATCACGAGCTTGGGGTGCACGCCGCTCTGGGTGTGCGGGTTGCCGGCCTTGCCGACGGCGGTGATGAAGCCGTCCTTGACGCCGATGTCGCCCTTGACGACGCCGAGGACCGGGTCCAGGACGACGACGTTGGTGATGACCAGGTCGAGCGCGCCCTGGACGGAGGTGGCGGCCGGGTCCTGGGCCATGCCGTCGCGGATGCCCTTGCCGCCGCCGTAGACGGCCTCGTCGCCGTAGTGGCCCTGGTTGAAGTCCTTCTCGACCTCGACCACGAGGTTGGTGTCGGCGAGGTGGAAGCGGTCGCCGACGGTGGGTCCGAACAGGTCGGTGTACTGCTTGCGGGAGAGCATGGCCATCAGAGGGTGCCTTCCTTGCGGTCGTCCTTGCGGTCGTCCTTGCGGTCGTCCTTGCGGTCGTCCTTGTGGTCGAGTTCGGTGCCCTTGAAGCCGAGCGCGATCGCCCGGCCGATGGCGCGGGCGCGCGTGTCGGCGGACTTGATGCCGCCGTCGACGAGGTTGGCGAAGCCGACCAGGCGGCCGTGCCCGCCGAACTCGGCGAGCGTGACGTCCTGGGTGACGCCGGGCTCGAAGCGCACGGCGGTGCCGGCCGCGATGTCCAGGTGCTTGCCGTAGGCGGCGTTGCGGTCGAAGTCGAGGGCGCGGTTGGCCTCGAAGAAGTGGTAGTGGGAACCGACCTGGATCGCCCGGTCGCCCGTGTTGCTGACCGTGACGGTGACCGTGGCGCGGCCGGCGTTGATCTCCACCGGGTCGTCGCCGTACAGGTACGTGGCGCCACCAGACATGGCTGGCCCTTCCTCTCCCTCGGTTCAGTGGGTTCGTTCAGTGATGCGTGTGGACGTGCGTGTGGCTGTGCGCGGAAGCGTGGCTGTGCCCAGGACCTTGACCCTGCCCAGGACCGTGACCGTGGCCCGCGCCCGGCCCGTGGCCGTGAGCGCCGCCCGGCCCGTGGCTGTGGGCGTAGCCGTGCCCGTGCTCCGCGTCGAGTCCGGCCGCGACGCCGTCCTCGCCGTGGCCGAGCAGGTGCAGGGCCGCCGCCGTGCGGGCCGCGACCACCCCCGCGATCGCGGCGGGGCGCAGCAGCGGTCCGCCGTCGCGGACGCCGGCCGGTGCCGGCGGCGCGACCGCCCGTCCGAAGGAGGCCGGGACGGCGGTGACCGTGCGGGCGCCGAGGAGGCGGCAGCGTTCGGCGCCGTCGGCGGGGTCGGGGTCGCCGCCCGCGAGGGCCACCTCGACCAGGCGGTGGTGCCCGTACTGGCGGACGAGCCGGGCGATCCGGAAGAGCTCGGCGTCCTCGAACGGTCCGGCCGCCGGCGCGGTGACCAGGATCGCGCCGTCCGGGTCGGGATCGGTGCCGGCCGCGGCGCGCAGCCAGCCGACGAGGTGTTCGGCGGCGCCGAACGGCGCGGTGAGGGCGAGCCGGCCGCGGGCCTCGCCGGCGGCGAGCCAGTGCAGGGCGCGGGCGCTGTCGGCGACGAGCTTCGGGTCGCGGCCGAGCGTCATGGGGACGACGCACACCGGTCCGCCGGTGGCGGCGAGCGCCGAGCGGACGGCCGCGGCGAGGTCGCGTCCCGGGGCGGCCGCCGCGTGGATCGCGGGCCCGCGCTCCACCAGGGGGGCGAGGTCGCGGGCGTGGCCGCTCTCGTGGCCGCCGGCCAGCACCACGGTGGCGGCCCGGCGGTCGGCGGTCACTCAGGCACCGACCGGGTCGTGGCAGGAGACGAGCTTGGTGCCGTCGAGGAAGGCGGCCTCGACCTGGAGCAGCGGGAGCATCTCGCGCACGCCGGGCATGACGTCGGCGCTGCCGATGACCTGCTTGCCGATCTCCATGCACTCGGCGACGGTGCGTCCGTCCCGGGCGCCCTCCATGATGGCCTCGCTGATCAGTGCGCAGGCCTCGCTGTAATTCAGCTTCACGCCGCGGTCGCGGCGTTTGCGGGCCAGATCGGCCACGACGTAGATGTACAGCTTGTCCATCTCGCGCGGGGACAGGTTCACGGGGATCACGCTTCCTTTCCGGCATTTCGAAGAGGCTTCGAAGAAACGCGGGGGAGTTCGGGGAATGGGACGGACCCTCAGATTCGGCGCAGCCGCGGAACGGCCGGCACCGCCGCGAGGAACAGCACTGTGGTAACGACGAACGGCCATGTGAAGGCATGGCTGCCGAAGGGTGCGGCGACGGCGTCGATCGCCGGGGTCAGCACGGTCGCGGCGACCGCGCCGAGCAGCGCGTAGGCCGCGCTCCACGCTCCGGGGGCGACGAACACCCCGCAGAGGGCCATCGCCACCAGCACGCCGTTGTAGCCCAGCAGCCCCTCGCCGACGGCTTCGGCCGGGGCGCCGAGGGCCCAGGCGGTGACCAGCGAGGTGGCGCTGCCCGCGCAGGCCGTGAGGGCGGCGAGGCGGCTGGCCGCGAGGAGCCCGGCGAGGAACAGCAGGCCGACGTACCACTGGGACATGAAGAAGATCTGGCCGATGTTGGCGAAGAAGCCGTGCCACAGCTGGTCCCAGGTCGGCCCGGTGGGGCCGGTGGCGGGCAGGGGCAGGGCGGCCGGGGTGGGGGCGCCGTGCCACAGCTGACGGAAGCCCGGCGCCGCCGCCGTGGTCGCGGTGGCGACGAGGCAGAACGGCTCGGTGAGCACGGGCAGCCGCCGGGCGGCGAGCAGGGTGGTGAGGCCTGCGGTGAGGACGACGGAGACGACGGCGCCGAGCACCGCGACGACGAGGGTCGCCGGGTGTCCGGGGTCGAGGAAGACCGCGCAGCTCAGGGCCACGAGGCAGCCGTTGTACCCGTGCAGCCCCGCTCCCACGGCCGCGGGTGCCAGCTGCAATCCGTACGCGGTGCCGGTGCCGACGACGCTGCCGAGCAGGCCGTAGACGCCGTACTGCCAGCCGGCGGCGAAGAGTGCGGCCACGAAGAGGAGGCCGCACACGGCCGACGGCAGGAAATCCACCTGGGCGATTCCGCGCAGGACTTCGATCCCCAGCCTGAGGGATATCGGGCGAGTGGCCGCCGGAGCCGCCGGTTCGTCCTTTTCCTGAGCCATTCGTCGCACCAATTCCCGCTACGGCTTTCCACCGCAAGGCGAAGTTCCCCGCGAAGCTGTTCGACGTGCCCTTACGAACGACTCGCGATTCCGTCGGAACCGTACTCCTGCGGATCGCCGACATGCTCGCACACACCAGGTTACGGGCGAATGACAATTGGTGATCAACCCGCCCCTGAGCTGCAACAATCTGTTGAATCTGCAGGTCGAAGGCCCCCCTGAAGACGTCCATTCTTTGCGAAGTTTTACTCATGGCTGCCGCGATGGAGAAGGTGGCCAGGCCGATGAATTCCACCCGAATCAACTCCTGACCGGCAATTCGGACACCCTGCACCGCTAACCGGCGGCCCGAAAACGCCCGCCGTCCCGGGTAAGCGGTTCCGCCCCCGGGTGGGCTCCGGGAGGGTGAGGAGGTGCTCATGGGAGAACCGAAGAACGACCGGGACGACGGGTTCCGGGCCTTCATCGTCGCGGCCTGGCCACGGCTGCTGCGGACGGCCTACCTGCTGGCCGGCGAGCAGTACGCCGCCGAGGACCTGGTGCAGTCCGCCGCCGAGCAGGCCTGCGCGTCCTGGCACAGGGTGCGCCGCGCCGACGACGCGTACGCCTACGTCCGCCGGATCCTGGTCAACCGGCACGCCCGCCACCACCGGCGCCGGCCGCCCGAGCTGCTGGTCGACGCCGTGCCGGACGCGCCCGGCACGGAGGACGGCTACCGCCGCTGCGACCAGCGCTCGGCGCTGCTGACCGCCCTGGCCACGCTGCCGCCCCGGCAGCGGGAGGCCGTGGTGCTGCGGCACTGGGAGGACCTGAGCGACAGCCAGGCCGCCGCGGCGATGGGCTGCTCGACGGGAGCCGTGCGCAGCCACGCGGCGAAGGGGATAGCGAAGCTGCGGCAGACCGCGGCGCTGAGGGAACTCACCGACATGACGCACATCGGAGGCCAGGCATGACCGGCAACGAGGGCTTTGAGGGCAACGGCGGCGACGAGCAGGACCTGTGGGTCGGACTCGAACTGGCCGACGCGGCGGCCGGGGCCGCGGTCGGCCCGGTGCCGGTGGACCGGATCCTGGCGGGCGGGCGCCGCATCCGGCGCCGCCGCCGGGCGGTCGTGGGCGCGGTCGCGCTGACCGCGGTGGTGGTCCTGGGCGGCGGCGCGTTCGCGGGCCTGGGCGGGCGGACGGCGGGCGGCACGACGATCGGCGCGGCCGGCGGCGCACCGCTGTCCGCACCGACACCCGCGGCGACGTCCGGCTCCACGCCCTCCGTGTCGACGGCGGCGCGGGATCCCCTGAGCCCCCTCCGCGTCGTGCTCGCGGAGGGCACCGCCAACGGCAAGGAGTGGAAGGTGTGGGCGGCGCTGTGGACGCTCGCGCCGAAGGAGGAGGCGTTCCGGCAGGCGCAGGCCATCGCCGCGGAGCGGCGCGCGGTCGACCCCGAGGTGCCGGAGCCGACGGAGGCGTACGTCCGGCAGTACTGGCAGCCCCACGACGACGTCGTGAACCTCTACTTCACGGTCGGCGGCGTCCGGCTGCCGCACGACCAGGAGTTCACCACGCGCTCCGCCACCCAGGCCCCGCCCCCCGGAGGCGAGGCGCTCACCGGCACCAGCCTCGGCCACTGGGGCAAGGACGACACCGCGGCACCGGCGGACGTGGCGGTGGTCTCGGTCGCCCCCGACGTCGCCAGGGTCGCGGTGACCTGGGCGGACGGCACGACCACGGAGCCGCCGCTGGTCACCGTCGCGGACTCGCCGATCCGCTGGGTCGCGGTGCCCCGCAAGGCCGGTACCCGGGCCGAGACCTGGCGGGAGTTCGGCCGCGACGGCGCCGAGCTCCCGAACCGCGAGCTCGGCTTCCTGAAGTGACGGCGGGCTTCCCGGCGTGAGCCGAAGGACACGCCCCGGCGCCGGCGTCGTCCGGTCCGCGGCGGGTAGAGGGTCGGACATGGATGCGATATTGGTGGAAGAGGACTTCGCCCACATCGACGGCACCGACATGAACGCGATCCTTGAACTGCTCGGCCGGCTGGGCCTCGACGCCGAGCCGACCGCGCCGCGCGGCGGCGGCCGGGGCCGCCGGTGGGAACTGACGATGCACTGGCAGACGCATGGTCCCATCTCGGAGGCCACCGAGAACGGGCTGCGCGACACGGCCGGCCGGATCAGGGAGCACTTCGTCGCCGCCGGCAAGCGGGCCCCGTCGAAGGTCGTCCTGTGCGGGCGGGACGGGCTCGTGCTCCGGACCTTCCAGTAACCCGCCCGTGCCTCCGCAGCGGGAGTGGGAAGTCGGTGCGGCCGACTTCCCACTCCCGCACGCTCATCGCCCCGCGCGCTCATCCCCCTGCCTGCTCGTCCCCCTGCCTGCTCATCCACGGGGGCTCATCCCCGCACGATCAGCCCCGCGTGATCAGCCCTGCACGATCAGCCCTGCACGATCAGCCGCGCGCGCCCGGCTCCACGCCCCTCGCGCGGCCGACGGCGCTGAGCACCGCCCGCACGCCCGCCGTCAGGACCGACGCGTCGCGCCCGGCGCCCCAGCGCACCTCGTCGCCCACCCGGGCCTCCACGTAGGCGACCGCGTCCGGGCCCGACCCGACGGCGTGTTCGCTGAAGTGCAGGATCTCCACGCCCAGCGCGTCGGCCACCGCGTCCAGCGGGCCGGAGCCCGTACCCGACCGGCCGTCGACCTCGGCCCGGTCGCCGGTGACCGTCCACGCCCACGGCGGCGCCGCGTCCAGGTACTCGGCGCGGAACAGCGCGTACAGCTCCTCCCCCGTCACCTCGCGCCCGCTGTCGTCCGTCGCCTCCTGCACGACGCGCGAGAACTCGATCTGGAGCCGCCGGGGCAGCTCCAGCCCGTGCCCGGTCTGCAGGAGGTAGGCGATCCCGCCCTTGCCGGACTGGCTGTTGACCCGGATCACGGCCTCGTAGTCGCGCCCGAGGTCCGCCGGGTCGATCGGCAGGTAGGGCACGTCCCACGGCGCCTCCCGCTCCGGCACGCCCAACCCGGCGGCCACCTTGGCGTGGTGGGCGAGGCCCTTCCTGATGGCGTCCTGGTGGGTGCCGGAGAAGGCGGTGTGGACGAGGTCCCCGGCGTACGGGTGCCGCTCGGGCACCGGCAGCCGGTTGCAGTGCTCGACGGTGCGCCGGACGGCGTCGATGTCGGAGAGGTCGAGCATCGGGTCGACGCCCTGGGTGTGCAGGTTCAGCGCGAGCGTCACCAGGTCGACGTTGCCGGTGCGCTCGCCGTTGCCGAACAGGCAGCCCTCGACGCGCTGCGCCCCGGCCAGGACGGCGAGTTCGGCGCACGCGACGCCCGTGCCGCGGTCGTTGTGCGGGTGGACGGAGAGGACGACCGACTCTCGCCGCTCCAGGTGGCGGTGCAGGTACTCGATCTGGTCGGCGTAGACGTTGGGGGTGGCGATCTCGACGGTCGCGGGCAGGTTGTGGACCACCGGGCGGTCGGGGCTCGCGTCCCACAGCGCGGTGAGGCCGTTGCACACCTCCAGGACGTAGTCCGGCTCGGTCAGGTTGAACACCTCGGGCGAGAACTGGAAGCGCACGCCCTCGCGCCCCTCGGCCCGCCGGGCCATGTGCTCGGCGGCCCCGACGATCAGCTCGCGCACCTCCTCCCGGCCCCGGCCGAGGACGACGTCCCGCCAGACCGGGGCGGTCGCGGTGTAGAGGTGGACGACCACCCGCGGCAGGCCCTCGACGGCCTCGAAGGTGCGGTCGATGAGGTCGGCGCGGGCGGCGGTGAAGACGACGATCGTGACGTCCTCCGGCACCGCCCCCGGCACGGTGGCGAGTTGGCGCACGAAGTCGAAGTCGGCCCGGCTGGCGGAGGGGTAGCCGACCTCGATCTCCTTGAAGCCCATGGCCAGGAACAGGTCGAACATCCGCTGCTTGCGCGCCGGGTCCATCGGCTCGGCGAGTGCCTGGTTGCCGTCGCGCAGGTCGACGGGCACCCACAGCGGGGCCCGCTCGATCCGCTGCCCGGGCCAGCGCCGCAGCAACGCGGGCACGTGGACCCGCTCGTGGGCGGGACGGTAGCGGTGGGAGGGCATCGTGCCGCCGCGCTGGGGGTTCCAGGCGGGGGCGCCGGCCGGGACGGGACCGGCCGGAGCGCGCAGGGTCGTCGTGTGACGGGGCGTTGCGTGGCTGGGCGTCGCATGACTGGGCGTCGCGTGACGGGGCGTCGCGTGACGGGGCGTTGCATGGGAGGGCGTCGTGTGAGGCGGCGTCGCGTGAGAAGTGGGCGTGCGCGGGGTCGGGACGGGCATGCGGGGTCCTTCGGTGAGTACCGGTGACCGGCAGGACGACGCCCCGCAGCGGGGTGCCGGTCCGGTCAGACCCCGCTGCGGCCGCCGAGGAGGAGACGCCGCTGCTGCATGGCCGGTAGACTAGCCACACCACAACTCCTCAGACAACCTGACAGGTGAACGCGATGTCCCCGATCGGCCCCCTGCGCCCCTCCCCCCTGGCCGAACAGGCCGCCGCGCGGATCGAGGAGCAGATCACCTCCGGACACTGGCCGGTCGGCGGCAAGCTGCCCGGCGAGGTCGCGCTGGCGAAGGAGCTCGGCGTCGGCCGCTCGACCGTCCGCGAGGCCCTGCGCGCGCTGGCGGGGGCCGGCCTCGTGCAGAGCCGCCAGGGCGCGGGCGTCTTCGTGACCGCGGACCGGCCAGCCGGGGACTGGGCGACCCGGCTGCGCCGGGCGGAGCTCGCGCACGTCTACGAGGTCCGCACGATGGTCGAGGTGCAGGCGGCCCGGCTGGCGGCGACCCGGCGGACGGACGCCGACCTGGCCGCCGTCGACACCGCGCTCGCGGCACGACTCGCGGCCGGCGCGGCGGACGACGCGGCCTTCGTCGACGCGGACATCGCGCTGCACACCGCCGTCGTGGCGGCGGCTCACAACCCGGTGCTGGACGACCTGTTCGCCCAGTTCGTCCCTGTCCTGCGGGAGCACCTGGTCGCGCTCGTCGGACTGCTGGGGCTGCGCGCCGGGGACCCGGACCACGGCCACGACGCCCACGCCGGCCTCGTCGGGGCGCTGCACCGCGCGGACGCCGAGGAGGCCGGACGGGTGCTCGCGGAGGAGCTGGCGGCCACGCGGGCGCGGCTGCTCGGGACCTGATGGCATGTCCGCGATGGACGTCACACACTCTTCACGCGGGCGCCACCTTCCGGGCAGCCACGTACATGACACTGGGCCGCACGGCTCCGAACGGGTGTCGTTCGCTGACGAACGGTCAACGGGGAGATGACATTGTGTCGAAGCGGTGCATGAGCACCGTCCAGACGGCGAACGGGCTTTCACTCCAATAACACGGTATGACTAGTATCGCTTCGTCAAAAAGCCCGCCCTAAGGAGTCAGCTCTGCGCGCGCGTGCGAATCGGCGGCCCCCGACGCCGAAGGCCCCCCGCAGGCGTCCGCGCCTGTCCCTGCGGACGGCGCTGCTCGTCCTGGCCGTCGTCCCCAGCATCGCCCTCGCCCTGCTCTGGGCGGTCACCAGCGGCGAGACGCTCTCCTCCTTCCAGCGGCAGGCCGCCCAGGGCATGCTCGCCCAGAAGGCCGGCCAGCCGTCCAACATCGTCTACTACAACCTCCAGGAGGAGCGCCGGCTCAGCGCCGAGGCGCTCGCCCGGCCCGGCGCCAACGCCGACCAGCTGCGCAGGCAGCGGCAACTGACGGACGACGCGGTGCGCCAGTTCCAGGCGCTCTCCGGCGAGACCGCCGACGAGGCCCCCGCCGAGGTGCGCACCGCCGTCGCCGAGGCCCGCCAGGCGCTCGGCCGGCTCGGCGAGCAGCGGGCCGCCGTCGACCGCGCCACCATCGACCAGCAGTCGCTGTACGCCTACTACACCGACCTGATCGCCGTGGACCTGCGGCTGTTCACCGCGCTCAGCCACGTCGACACCGGCGAGATCACCTGGATCTCCAAGACCCTCGTCAACGCCTTCTGGGCCAAGGAGATGCTCGCCCGCGAGGACGCGATCCTGGCCCGCGGCTGGCCCTCCGGGCGGCTCGGCGTCGCCGAGTACCAGCAGGTGCAGGAGGCGATCGGGGCGCAGGACCACCTGTTCGCCGTCCAGATCGCGCCGTACGTCCCCGCCGCGGAGGCCCCGGCCTGGCACGACCTGATGAACAGCCCGTCCTGGCAGGCCAAGACGGCCGTCGAGCAGGCGCTGACCAGGCCGACGGCCGCCGAGCCGGGCGGCGCCACGGTCAAGCTGCCGCCGATGCAGGACCAGTGGCGCCAGGCCGTCGACCAGGTCAACCCGCAGCTCGTCAAGGCGATCGAGACCCGCACCGACGGCGTGGTCAAGGTCGGCCTGGACTCCATCCTCTCGCTCCTGACCACCGTCGTGCTGACCGCCGTCGTCGGCCTGGTCGCCGTCGTCGGGATCGGCATCGCGAGCTGGCGCCTCAGCCGCTCGCTGCGCCGCCGGATCAAGGAGCTCCAGACCCAGGCCGAGGCGCTGGAGCGCACCCTGCCCGAGGTCGTGGAGCGCCTCGGGCGCGGCGAACAGGTCGACGTCGAGGCCGAGAGCCGCGCGATCACGGCCGCCGCCGGCACCCTGCGCGGCGGCGGCACCGACGAACTCGCCACCCTCGGCCAGGCGCTCAACGCCGCCCGCACCTCCGCCCTCGAGACCGCCGTGCGGCAGGCCGAGCAGCACCGCGGCTTCGAGCGGCTGCTCCAGCGCATCGCCCGCCGCACCCAGCTGCTGATCGGCCGCCAGCTGCGGCGCCTGGACGAGCTGGAGCGCAAGCACGAGGACCCGGAGGTCCTGGAGGGCCTGTTCGACCTCGACCACCTCACCGCGCGCCTGCGCCGCTACGAGGAGAACCTCGTCATCATGGCCGGCGGCCAGCCGCAGCGGCGCTGGCGCAAGCCCGTCCCGCTGCTGGACGTGCTGCGCGCCGCGCAGGGCGAGGTGCAGGACTACCGGCGGATCATGCTGGACGTCGAGGGCCACCCCTGGCTCTCCGAGCGGGCCGTCGGGCCGGTCGCCCACGTGCTCGCCGAGCTGATGGAGAACGCCACCACCTTCTCCAAGCCGCCGACGCCGGTCGAGGTCAGGGCCGCCATGGTCGGGCGCGGGCTCGCGGTGGAGATCGAGGACCGCGGCCTCGGCATGGACCCGGAGCAGTACGACGCGGCCAACGCGCTGATGCTCCGCCCGCCCGCCCGCATCGACGTCCTGGAGCGCGGGGACGACATCCGCCTCGGCTTCCACGTCGTCGCCCGGCTGGCCGCCAACACCGGCCTGAAGGTCGAGTTCCGCCCCTCCGCGTTCGGCGGCACCCGGGTGGTCGTCCTCGTGCCGTCCGAGCTCGTCATCGACGGCGACGCCGGGCTGCCCGACGCCGCCCACGCGCCGGCCACGGCCGCCGGGCCGATCCCGCTCGTGCGGCGCTCGCGCAAGGCGCTGATGACGGCGTCCAACGAGGCGCCCGAGGCGCGGCCGGTCCACGCGCTCTCCCCGGCGGACTCCTTCGGGGTGGCCGGCGGGGGCCACGCCCTGGCCGGACCCGCCGGGTCCTCCGGGTCCTCCGGGTCCTCCGGGTCCTCCGGGCACATCGAGTACGCCGGGCACGCCGAGCCGGCCACCGGGGCACCGGCCGGGGCAGCGGCCGGGGCGTTCGAGCCCGCAGGCCGGCACGCCGCACCACTCGTCGTGCCGGACGCCGCACCACTCGCCGCGCCGCAGGGCGGCCCGTCTCCCGACCCGTACGCCGATCAGCACGCCGACCCGTACGCCGACCCGCACGCCGGTCACCACCCCGGCCGGCGCAGCGCACAGCACGCCGACCAGCCGATCGAGCACAGCTCCCCGGCCCCGGACACGGCCCTCGACCAGGCACCCTCGCACGACGCGCCCGCCCACGAGGCCCACGACGCCCCCGCCTACCCGGACATCGCCTACGCCCTGGTGACGGACGCCGAGGCCCCGTACGCCGACGAGCAGTACCGCCCGGCCGACCACTACCGGCTGGCCGAGCGGCGCCGCCGCCGCGAGTACGCCTCCGCCGTGCCGCTCAGCCCCGCCGACGGCCACCAGCCGCCGCTGCCGCAGCGCATCCGCCAGGCCAGCCTCGCGGCCGAGTTGCGCGTCCCGCCGCCGCCCGGCGAGCAGACGGAGCCCCAGCGGCCCGCCCCGGCCGCCCCCGTGGCGGACGGGCAGCCCGCCGGCGGCCCGTTCCAGCGCCCGGTGCGCCGCTCCGGCGCCACCATCGGCGCCTTCCAGCGCCAGTCCCGCGCCGCCCGCGCGCAGGGCCTCCAGGGCGGCTCCCAGGACAGCGGCGAGACCCCCCTCCCCCGGACCGCCACCCCGCCGGTTCCCCCCACCGCCCCGGCCGGCTCCCCGACGCACGCACCGGAGCCCTCCCCCTGGGCGCTGCCGGCCGCGGACCCCCGAACGACACGAACGGATGACCAGTCATGAACCGCACGATCGCCACCCACCAGGACATCGACTGGCTGCTGGACGGACTCGTCGACTCGGTCCCCGGGACCAGGAACGCCGTCCTGCTCTCCGACGACGGCCTGGTCGTCAGCCACTCCCGCAGCATCGAGCGCGCCGACGCCGAGCGCCTGGCCGCCGTCGCCACCGGCCAGCAGAGCCTGGCCCGCGGCGTCGGCCAGCTCTTCGACGGCGGGCCGGTCCACCAGGTGATCGTCGAGCTCGCCGAGTGCTGGCTGTTCGTCATCGCCGCCGCCCAGGGCACCCACCTCGCCGTCGTCGCCTCCCAGGAGGTCGACGCCGAGGTGATGTCGGTGGCCATGCACACCCTGGTGCAGCAGGTCGGCCAGAAGCTCGGCACCCCCGTCCGCGGCGAGGCCGCCCCCGGCTCGTTCGACGCCTTCGCCGCCCGCCGGCCCGGCGCCACCGGACGGGGCTGACGCGGGTGGGCCCGCACTGGAGCGAACTCGACGACGAGGACGACGACTTCGCCGCCGGGACGATGGTGCGCCCGTACACCATCACCCGCGGCCGCACCGCGCCCGAACGCGACGACCTCACCCTGATCACGGTGCTCACCACCGACGAGGAGGAGGCCGCCCGGGCCCTCGCGCGCAGCCGCGGCGGCGTCCGCGCCCTCCAGCCCGAACACCGGGCGATCCTCGACCGCTGCCGCCGCCCGGCCGCGGTCGCCGAGGTGGCGGCCGGCCTGGACCTCCCGGTGTCGGTCACCAAGATCCTGCTCGGCGACCTGATCGCCCAGGGCCTGCTGCGGGCCCGTGCGCCGCTCTCGGTGGCCCGGGCCGCCGGCGGCGCGGACCTCGGCCTGCTCACGGCCGTACGCGAAGGACTCCGGAGACTGTGACCATGGCAACACCCCACCCCGCGGCCCCCGCCGCCGTCAAGATCCTCATCGCGGGCGGCTTCGGCGTCGGCAAGACCACCCTCGTCGGCACGGTCAGCGAGGTCGCCCCGCTGCGCACCGAGGAGTACCTGACCAAGGCCAGCGTCGGCGTCGACGACCTGGCCGGCGTGGACCAGAAGGACACCACGACCGTCGCGCTCGACTTCGGGCGGATCACCGTCAGCCCGGAACTCGTCGTCTACCTGTTCGGCACCCCCGGCCAGGAGCGCTTCTGGTTCATGTGGAACGACCTGGTCAACGGCGCCCTCGGCGGCATCGTCATCGCCGACACCCGGCGGCTGGACACCAGCTTCGCCTCCATCGACTTCTTCGAGAGCCGGGGCATCCCGTTCGTGGTCGCGATCAACTGCTTCCACGGCCACAACACCCGCACCCCCGACGAGATCCGGGCCGCGCTCGACCTCGACCCGCAGGTGCCGATGCTGATCGGCGACGTCCGCGAACGGGCCTTCGGACGGGACCTCCTGCTCGCCCTCGTCGACCACCTGATGGACCTCGCCGGCACCGCCGCCCCCGTCGGCTGATCCGGCTCGCCCTTCACTCCCTGGAGCCCCGCATGACCTCTCCCCTGCGCGTCCTCATCCACGGCGGCGGCATCGGCGGCCTCACCCTCGCCACCGCCCTCGCCCGGCGCGGCCACCACGTCGACGTCGCCGAACTGCGCGACGGCCTGGAGGCGCTGGGCGTCGGCATCATCCAGCCGTCCAACGCCCTGCACGTGATGCGCGAGATCGGCGTCCTGGACGCCTGCCTGGCCGCCGGCTTCGAGTGGGAGGTGCTGACCATCTGCGACCCGGCCGGCGCCACGCTCGCCCGGATCCCGCAGCCCCGCATGGGCGACGCCCCCGCCAACAACGGCATCCCGCGGCCCGCCCTCGCCGAGCTGCTCGGCGCCGCCGCCACCGCGGCCGGGGCCCGCCTGCGCTTCGGCACGACGATCGCCGAACTCGCCGACGACGCCGACGGGGTGGACGTCACCCTCACCGACGGCCACGGCGGCCGCTACGACCTCGTGGTCGGCTTCGACGGCATCGGCTCGCCGCTGCGCAGGCGCCTGTACGGGGAGAAGTACCCGCCCGAGTACACCGGCTTCGCCAACTGGCGTGTCACGCTGCCGCGTTCGCCCGAGGTACGGGGCGTCGTGATGTCCGCCGGGAACCTGGCGGCCAAGGCGCTGCTCACCCCGATCAGCACCGAACTCATGTACCTGGGATCGGTGTTCGCCGAGCCCGAGGACTTCAGGCCGGACCCGGAGCGCGCCCACGAGCAGCTCGCCGAGCGCCTGGCCGGCTTCGGCGGCCCCGTCGCCGAAGCCCTTGCCCAGGTCACCGACCCGGCCGCGGTGGTCTACTCGCGCATCTCCCAGGTGACCGTCGAGGAGCCCTGGCACATCGGGCGCGTCGCCCTCGCCGGCGACGCCGCCCACGCCAGCACCCCGCACCTCGCCCAAGGCGCGGCCATGGCCGTCGAGGACGCGCTCGTGCTCGCGCTGAGCCTCGACGCCGCCGACTCCGTCGAGGCCGCCCTCACCGCCTGGGAGGAGCGCCGCCGCCCGCGCGCGCTCTGGGTGCAGGCGCTCTCCCGCGCGATCCTCAAGCAGGAGACCGGAACGCCCACGACGCCGGAGGAGGACGAGCTGCTGAAGGTCGGCATCCCGGGCGCGGCGCACGTGCTCGTCAAGCCGTACTGACGACCCGCCGTACTGACGACCCGCCGCGCTGACGGCCCGCCGTACTGACGGCGGTCCGGTTCACGGTCGGGCGGTGACGTCCCGGCGGCGGTCCCAGACCGCCGCCGAGATCCGCGCGACCAACCGGGCCGCCGGGTCGGCGGTGCCGTGGCCGGAGGCGAGCGGGCCGGTGTAGCAGACGGCGATCAGGTAGGGCGGGCAGTCGTCCGGGTAGACGACGCCCACGCTGTGCCGGGCGCCGGTGACCCAGCCGTTCTTGAACGCGATCCGGGTGCCCGGTGGCAGTCCGGCCGCGAGGTCCACCCGGTAGGCGTTGCGCTCCAGGAGGGCCAGCAGCTCGGGCTCGCCGTCCAGGGAGCGCAGGAGCCGGACGAGGTCGCGGGCGGTCACCAGGTTGTCGACACCGGCCTCGCGCGCGACGGCGTCCTCGATCCCGCGCGGGGTGGCGCTGTGCGTCGCCCCGGCCCGCCGCCAGACCCCGGCCACCGCCTCGGGGCCGACGGCGGCGAGGCACAGGTTGGTGGCGAGGTTGGAGGAGTGGGTGATCATCCGCTCGGCGAGCGAACGCAGCGGCGCGGTGCCACCGAGGAGCTCCCAGGGCAGCTGATCGCCGTCGCCGTCACGGGAGTTGGCGAACTCGCCGCCCACCGCCGAGTCGAACCGGTTCACCACGGGCACCTCGGCGTCCAGGTCGACGCCGCTGCGGTGCAGCGCCGCGAGCACGGCGACCTTCATCGTGCTCGCCGCGTAGTGCCGCACGTCCGCCGCGCGCCCGAACACCGGCTCACCGCTCCCCCAGGGAGCCACCACCACAGACAACATCCGGCAAGCGTAGGCCCGGGGGCGGCCGGCGGCGAACAAAAAACAGCTGACAGATAACAGATTTCAAACTCTGTTATCTGTCAGCTGTTATCTGTTATCTGTCACCCGTCAGCTGTCGGTACGTCAGCTGCTCGGGCGCGGGGACGGAAGGGCGGCCGTGCCCGCGAGGAGGGGCCATTCGCGGTGGAAGGGCGGCAGCGGGAGCTTGCCCTCGATGATCGGGGTGCCGAAGATCTTCAGGTGCGCGGTGAGCGCGCCGTTCAGGTCGATGCCGCCGACCACCGACCAGCTGCCCTGCGCCTGCGGGGTGCCGCCCGGGACGTCGGCGCTCAGCGAGCCCTCCGCCTTCGCGCTCAGGTAGGGCGCGACGGTGGTCTCCACGCCGACCGTGTCGTACAGGCCGACGCTGGCCTCGGCGCCGAGCGCGGCGCGGACGCCGGCCTTGCCGTTCAGCCGCAGGTGGACCGGGGAGACCTTGGTGTCGGCGGCGTCGCTGATCGGGGCCCAGCCCTTGCCGCCGGTGTAGTCGGCGCGCACCGACCACGTGCCGGTGGCCTCCTGCTCGGCCTCGACGTGGACCTGGCCGTCGGCGCTGATCTCCAGGTAGCAGGTGAGGCCGAGGTTGACCACGACGGGCAGGCCCGCGACGGTCAGCACCGGGCTCGCCTGGAGCTTGGCGAACGGCAGCCTTACGGGCGCCGCGCCGGTGCTGCGGGCGAGGTCGCCGGTGACCTTCCAGTGGGCGTTGGCCCCGAGGTCGAAGCCGATGGACGCCGTGCGCGGGCTGCCCGCGGCGGCGCCGTGGTAGGCGAAGTGGACGGCGGGGTGCAGCTGGAGGGAGCCGGTCGCCGCCACGCTCGCGCCCTCGGGCAGCGGGATCGGGGCGTTGACGTCGACCTCCAGCGTGCCGGAGGCGTCGGCCTGCACGCCGCCGGAGCCGGCGCCGACGGTCGCCTTGAGGTCCTTGACCAGCGGCGTCACCTTGATGCCGTGCGGGTCGACGGCGACCTTGCCGTCCGCCTCGGTGCCGCCGAGCAGTTCGGCGAGCGTGGCCGGGCGGGTGGCGAGCTTGATGCTGTCGCCGGCGCCGGGCTGGACGCCGGTGACGGCGACGAGCGCGCCCTGGGGCGCGGCGGCGGTCGGCGGGCTGGCGATCAGCGCACCGGGCTGCACGGCGGCAGCGGCGCTCGCGGACGCGCTCGGCGAGGCCTTCGACGGCGCGGCCGACGGGGCGCTCGGGCTCGCGGTCGGCGCGGCCGTGCCCGGGGCTGCCGTGCCCGGGGCTGCCGACAGGACGGCCGTGCCGCCGGCCGGGTCGTACGCCGTGAGCTGGAGGTTCTTCGCGGTGGCGGTGACGGCGCCACCGTCCTTGCCCGGCGTGCCGATGGCGGCCTGCTGGGCTCCGGCGGGGGCCGCCGCGACGGTCGCGGCCGCCGTCGGGCGCCCGGTGGGCGCGGCGGCGGCCGTGGTGGCGCGGGCGCGCGGGGCGCCGGAGGTCGGGGCGACACCGGCCGGACCGGTGTCGGTCGCCGTGGCGGCGACGGGGGTAGCGGCCGGCTCGGTGGCGGCCTGGGGAGTACCGGTGGACGTCGGCCCGCACGCGGCGACCCCGGTCAGGACGAGGGTGAGGAGGGCGGGGCGGACGGCCCTGCCTATCGAGCTGTTGAACACGCGGCGCCATGTTACTGACGGGGAATAATTTTGTCGAAGACAGGCCAAGTCGGGTAAGGGGCCACTGGTTCGGCGGGCGGCTCAGCCCGGCCCACCTCACCCCAGCCCGGCTCAGCCCAGCCGGGCCCACCTCAGCCCAGCCCGGCCCAGCCCACCTCAGCCCAGCCGAGCAGCCGGCAGCCGGTCGGTGTCCAGCGGCCGGAGGTCCGCGGGCGCCGCGAGTTCCTCCAGGTAGTCGGCACGGGGCAGCGGCACCGCGCCGAGACTGCGCACGTGCGGGCCGTCCCACTGCGCGTCGAGGAGCCGGCCCCCGGCGGCGGTGAAGCGGGCGGCGAGGTCGGCGACGGCGACGCGGGCCGCGTCGGGCCGGTGGTGGAACATCGAGTCGAGGCTGAGGACGGGCCCGGCGGCGACGCCGAAGACCCCGCCGATCAGCTCCTCCCCCTCCCACACCTCGCCGCTGTGGGCGGCGCCGAGCGCGTGCAGCCCGGCCAGGCCGTCGAGCAACTCGGCGACCAGCCAGGCCGGTTGGCGCCCCTCGGCGCACCGCGCGAGGACCTCGCCGAAGGCCAGGTCGGCGCTGGTCCACCACCCGAGCCGGTTGCGCAGCCGGCGCGCGAGCCGCTGCCCGAGCCGGACCCCGCCGGGCCGGATGACGGGCCGGGGGTCGGGCGACCACCAGGCGACGGCGTACGGGTCGTCGCCGCCGAGCAGGGCGATCTCCCCCGCCTCGACGGCCTCCTCGAACCGCGCCTCGTTGTAAGCGATCGCGAACTCGTCGGCGGCCGGCAGGGGGAAGAGCCCGCACCGGTAGGCGGCGAGGATCTCCTCGGCCCCGAGCCCCGCCCCGAACGCCACCGGCCCGTCGCCGGGCGCGGCCCGCAGGTCCACCCCGGCGAAGGCGTTCACGCTCCCGCCCCCAGGTACCCGTCCGCCTCCAGCTGCCCGAGGTAGAGGTCGAGCAGTTCGGCGTCCACCGCCGGGAGCCGGATGCCGCTGCCCGCCAGCGCCGCCTCGGTGTGGGTCCGGTCGAAGCGCGGGAAGGTCGGCTGGAAGTACATCTCGCTGATCGACATCGCCGCTCCCGGGGCCCGGTCGACGAACAGCGGGACGAACGGGGCGATCGGGTGGGTCGGGTGCGCGGCGGCGTACCGGACGAGGCCCTGCACCCAGTCCCGGTACGGTATCTGGGCCACGGGGTAGCCGCGCACCCGGAGCCGTTCGGCGAGGTCGGAGAGGTCGGCGGGCAGGGGCGAGGTCACGTGGTACACCTCGCCGTCGGCGGGCGCGTGGGCGGCGATGTGGACGAGCGCGCGGGCGAAGCGGTCGGCGGGGACGTAGTCGAGCGCGAGCCGCACGTCGGGGCAGGTGCCGCTGTCCGCCATGTACTTGATGAGCGCGCACATCTCCGTCCCGTGGTTCATGACGCCGGTCGCCAGGTCCCCGGTGACGTCGTTGGTGCGCAGCACGGTGACGGGCAGTCCGGCCGCGGCGGCGTTGTGCAGCAGCTGTTCGGCCACCCACTTGCTCTCCACGTACCCGACGCCCAGCCGGTCCGGGTGCGCGAGCGGCGTCCGCTCGGTGACCTCGCGGATGCCGGCCGCGCCGAACCCGGCGATGACGGCGAGCGTGGAGAGGTAGTGCACGGGCACGCCCCGGCTGAGCCCGGCGAGGCGGACGACCTCGCGGGTGCCGCCGACGTTGGGGCCGCGCAGCTGGTGGTAGGGGTAGATGAAGTTGACCTGCCCGCCGAGGTGGTGGACGGCGTCCAGGTTCTGCGCCATCCAGTCGAACTGACGCCGCGTCAGTCCGAGCAGTGGTTCGCCGAGGTCGCCGACCACCGGCACGACCCGGGCGTCCGCCAGGTCGTGGCGCAGGAAGCGCTGCTGGGTGGCGCGCAGCCGTTCGAGGGCGTGTTCCTCGTCGGGGGCGCGGACCAGGCAGTGGATGCGGGCGCCGGTGGTGGCGAGCAGGGCGTTCAGCAGGTGGGCGCCGCAGAAGCCGGTGGCGCCGGTGAGCAGGATCTCGGCGGGTTCGGCGCGGCAGGGCGCGGGACGCCAGGACTGGCCGACGGGGTGGCCGAGTTCGGCCTCGGCGGCCCAGTCGACGGCGGTCTCGCGGGAGCCGGTGCCGCCGGCCCGCGCGTCCCGTACGGCGGTGGCGAAGGCGCGCAGCGTGGCGTCGCGCAGGAGGGCGCGGGTGAGGGCGCGGATGCGGGTGACGTCGATGCCGAAGACGAGGCGGGCGCGGGCGAGCATCTCCATGGCGAGCAGGGAGGTGCCGCCGAGGGCGAAGAAGTCGTCGGCGGGGTGGACGAGTTCGACGTCGAGCAGTTCGGCCCACAGGTGTCCGACGGCGTCCTCGACCGCGCCGGCGGCGCCCGGCCCGGCGCCCGTTCCGGGGCTCGCGACGGCACCCGCGGTGGAGTTCGTGACGGCGCCGCCGGTGACGGAGCTCGTGGTGGAGCTCGCGGTGGAGCTCCGGCCGGCCCCGCGCGCCTGCGGCTCGGCCTGCGGGAGGCGGCGGCGGTCGATCTTGCCGGCCGGGGTGAGCGGCATGGCGTCCAGCGGCACGAAGGAGGCCGGGACCATGTACGCGGGCAGCCGCTCGGCCAGGTAGGCGCGGAGGCCGTCGCGGCGCCCGCCGTCGGCGGCGGCGTGCTCGGCGAGCGTGTAGTAGGCGGTGAGGCGGCGGGGGCCGCCGGCCGGGTCGCCGTCGGCGGCGACCCGGGCCTGCCGGACGTCGGGGTGGCCGGCCAGGACGGCCTCGATCTCCGCCGGGTCGACCCGGTAGCCGTGCACCTTGACCTGGTCGTCGAAGCGGCCGAGGATCTCCAGCTGCCCGTCGGCCCGCCAGCGTCCGGCGTCGCCGGTGCGGTACATCCGCTCGCCGGGGACGGCGGCGTACGGGTCGGGCAGGAACGATTCTGCGGTGAGCCCCGGGGCCCGCCAGTAGCCGCGGGCGAGGCCGGGCCCGCCGAGGTGGATCTCGCCCTTCTCGCCGGGCCGCACGGGGCTCATCCGGGCGTCGAGGACGTGCACCCGCACGCCCGGCAGCGGTCGGCCGATCGGTACCGGCGCCGCCGCCGCGGCCGCGCCGCCGTCCAGCACCGCGGGCGTCACCTCGCACAGCGTGGAGGTGACGGCCGCCTCGGTGACGCCGTACGCGTTGACCAGCCGGACGCCGGGCAGCCGCTCCAGGCAGGTGCGGCAGTCGTCGGCGTGCACGACGTCCCCGCCGACGACGAGCAGCCGCAGCGCCCGCGGCCCCGGCCCGCCGGCGGGGAGCAGCGCGAGCACGTGGTGCCAGTAGGCGGGGGTGAGGTCGGCGACGGCGAGGCCGAGTTCGCGCAGCCGGGCGACGAGTTCGAAGGGCGCCCAGGTGCGGCTGCCGCCGAGGACGAGGGTGGCGCCGGAGAGCAGGGCGGCGAGCACCTGTTCGAGGGCGGTGTCGAAACCGAGCGCGGCGAGCTGCAGGACGCGGTCGCCGGGGGTGAGGCCGTAGGCGTGGATGACGCGGTCGAGCGTGAAGACGAGCGAACGGTGCGTGACCGGGACGCCCTTCGGGGTGCCGGTGGTGCCGGAGGTGTAGATCAGGTAGGCGAGGTCGTCGGGGGCCGCGGCGTCGGGTACGGGGCCCTGCGCCGCCGGGCCGTCCACCGGGACGGTCTCCACCCCCGGCACGGCGCCGATCCCCACCCGTGCCCCGCAGTCCTCGACGAGCCGGGCCTGCCGCCGCTCCGGGTTGGCCGGGTCCAGCGGCAGGAAGGCCCCACCCGCCTTGAGCACCCCCAGCCACGCGACGACCAGGTCCGCGCCGCGCGGCAGGCAGACCGGCACGACCCGCTCCGCCCCGACGCCGCGGGCCTGCAGCGCGGCCGCCAGCCGGTCGCTGCGCCGGTCCAGTTCGCGGTAACTCAGCGTGGTGTCGTCGGCGATCACCGCGACCGCCTCCGGGTCGTGCGCGGCCCGCGCCCGGAACAGCCCGTGCACGGTGCCCGCGAAGCCGGCGGGCGGCCGGGCGGCGGCGGCCTCATGGCCTCCCGGCCGCCCGGAGGCCGCGAACCCGAGGTCGTCCGGCCGCCATTCCCGCTCGACGTGCGCACGGCACTCGGCCCGCCCGGCCGGCCCGAAGACGCGCCGCCAGCCGCCCGGAACCGTCAAGTCGCCGGGCCAGATCGCATACTGACCGTTGTCATTGCGGACCACGGCGTGACGGCCGGGGCCCGCTTCCTTCGGTGCGCCCTGTGCGCTGTCGACTGCGTCGTCCACCGGCTTGACCTCGTGGTGTGGCGGCAGAATGCTGGGAGGTGCGACATTTCCGACTATACGCACTCACGGCACATTGGGAACGTCCGGTGGCGATCCGCCGGAAGTCCCGGCACCGGACGGGACCGGGCGCCCCAGGACCGGACGCCCGGCGACCGGGCGTCCGGCGACACGCGCGCCCCCGTCACGCGCTCCCGCCCCAGCGGCGGGGTGAAGTCGCGGAGGAGGTAGCCTCGTTGACACGCCGGCGACAACGCCTGATGGTCGGTTACCTGCTGTGGATGGTGGCCTTCGTCTCGGCCTACTACTCCGACCCCTCGCAGCGGATCGTCTGGTGGACGGGCATCGGGCTGGGCGGCGTGGCCGCCATCGTCATCGGTGTCCGCCTCAACCGCCCGTCCCACGCGCTGCCCTGGTACCTGCTGGCGCTCGCGAACCTCAGCTTCACCGCGGGCGAGGTCGTCCAGGCCGTCCAGTTGCAGATCCTGCACCTGAACAACCCGTTCCCGTCGGTGGCCGACGGCTTCTACCTCGCCGAGTTCGTGCTGTACGCGGCCGGCGTGCTCGGCTTCATCCGCTGGCGGACGGCCCATCAGGACCGCGCGGGCCTGCTGGACGCCCTGATCCTCACCATGGGCCTCGCCCTGCTCTCCTGGATCTACCTGATCCTCCCGTACGCCCGGAACGCCGACCTCGACTGGTTCCCGAAGGCCGTCTCCATCGCCTACCCGCTCGGCGACGTCGTCGTGCTCGCCCTGCTGCTGCGCCTGCTGACCCCGCGCGGCGGCAACAGCCGCTCCCTGCAGCTGCTCACCGTCGGCACCCTCGGCATCCTGACCTCGGACGTCCTGTACGGGCTGATCCAGCTGCACGGCACCTGGCGCATCGGCGGGCCGGTCGAACTCGGCTGGGCCGCCTTCTACACCGCGTGGGGCGCCGCCGCGCTGCACCCGTCCATGGTCGAGCTGACCCGGCCGGTGCCCACCCAGCAGCCCGACCTCGGGCGCGGCCGGCTCGCGCTGCTCACGCTCGCCTCGCTGATCGCCCCGGCGATCCTGATCATCGAGTCGCTGAACGGCAACACCAGCAACGCGGGCGTGATCGGCGCCTTCTCCGCCCTGCTCTACCTCCTGGTCCTGGCCCGCCTCGCGGTCGTCGTGGTGGCCCGCCGGCAGGCCGTCGGCCGCGAGCGCGCACTGCGCGTGGCCGGGGCCTCGCTCACCGCCGCCGTCACCGTCGAGGAGGTCGCCGACGCCGTCCAGGCCGCCGCCTCCACCCTGATGCCCGCCGAGGCCGGGCACGTCGCGCTGCTCGCCGTCACCGAGGGCGGCGTCCTGCACGTCCGGCACGCCGAGCGCGGCGCGGCCCGGCACACCGCCGCGGAGCACCCCGGGGGCCCGGACGAGGTGCTGGCGCTCGCCGCCTACCGCGAGACCCGCCTCCTGCCGGTCGAGGACATCGGCAGCGGCCTCGCCACCCGCCCCGACGGCATGCCCTCCGCGCTCCTGTGCCCGCTCACCCTCGCCGAACGCCCCTCCGGCGACCCGCTGATCGGCGCGCTCATCGTCACCGGCACCGAGCAGGAGCTCACCAGCCTGTGGGGCTCGCTGGAGATCCTCGCCGCCCAGGCGGCCCTGGCCGTCGAGCGCGTCATGCTGAGCCGGGAGATCATCCGCCGCAACAGCGAGCTGTACTTCCGCACCCTCGTGCAGAACGCGAGCGACGTCATCCTGATCCTCGACGCCGACGACGGCATCCGCTACGCCTCGTCCTCGGCCGAGCGCGTCCTCGGCTACCCGGACCTGGAGGGCACCCAGTTCACCGAGCTCGTGCCGCCGGAGGACAGCCGGGCCGTCGGCAAGGCGCTGGCCCGCATGCGCGGGCCCGCCGACCGGTCGGCGACGCACGAGCACGCCGGCGACCGGCCCCGCGAAGCCCACCGCGAGCAGCAGCGCGACCACCACTGGCGGCTGCTGCGCACCGACCGCACCCCCATCGAGGCCGAGGTCCGCCACACCGACCTCCGCAGCGACCCGACCGTCGGCGGCCTGGTGCTCACCCTGCGTGACGTCACCGACCAGCGCCGCATGGAGCGCGAGCTCACCCACCGCGCCTTCCACGACTCGCTCACCGGCCTCGCCAACCGCGTCCTGTTCCTGGACCGGGTCGGCCACGCGCTGTCGCGCGGCGAGCGCAGCGGCGCCGTCACCGGGGTCCTGTTCATCGACCTCGACGACTTCAAGGTGGTCAACGACACCCAGGGCCACGCGGTGGGCGACGAACTGCTGGTCGCCGTCTCACTGCGGGTCTCCACCGCGCTGCGCTCCTCCGACACCGCGGCGCGCCTCGGCGGCGACGAGTTCGCGGTGCTGGTGGAGGACGTGCTGCGCCCGGACGACGTCGACGCGATCGCCGAGGGCGTGCTGTCGGTGTTCGCCGAGCCGTTCAAGCTGAGCGCGGGCTCGGTGCGGGTGACGGCGAGCATCGGCGTGGCGACGACCGAGGACAGCGTGGACGCCGCCGAGCTGCTCACCCACGCCGACCTCGCACTGTACTCGGCGAAGGCGGCCGGGCGCCGCCAGTCCTGCCACTACCAGCCGGCCTTCCAGGCCGGGCTGGTGGAGCGGCACGAGCTGAACGAGAACCTGGACACCGCGATCGCCGAGTCCGCGTTCAAGCTGTACTACCAGCCGATCGTCGACCTGCGCACCGGCGACCTGGTCTCCTTCGAGGCCCTGGTCCGCTGGCCGCACGACCGGCGCGGCATGGTGCTGCCCGACGAGTTCATCGCCCTCGCGGAGGAGAGCGGCCAGATCGTTCCGCTCGGCGCGTGGGTCCTCGAACGCGCCGCCCAGGAGGCCGCCGCGTGGCACGCGGTGAGCTCCGCCGCCCGCGCCGCCACCGGGCGGCCGCCGCTGCGCGTCAACGTCAACGTCTCCGCCCGGCAATTCCGCGACGCGGGCTTCGTCGACGTCGTGCGGCACGCGGTCGCGACCTCCGGGATCGACCCGCGCACGCTCGTCCTGGAGCTCACCGAGTCGGTGCTGATGCGCCGCGACGAGCGCGTCCACGACGACATGACCACCCTCTCCGGTCTCGGCGTCGGCATCGCCATCGACGACTTCGGGACGGGCTACTCCTCGCTGTCCTACCTGCGCGAGTTCCCCATCTCGATCCTGAAGATCGACAAGTCGTTCATCGACGGCCTCGGCTCCTCGCAGCAGCAGTACGCCCTCGTCGAGGGCATCGCCCGGATCGCCGACACGCTCGGCGTCCAGGTGATCGCCGAGGGCATCGAGCACCCCGAACAGCGCGACCTGCTCGCCGCCATGGGCTGCCCGCTCGGCCAGGGCTACCTCTTCGCCCACCCGCTCACCTCCGAGCAGGCGCGAGCGCTCGTGCGCACGACGACGAACGAGCCTGCGCAGCCGGGAGCCCGCTAGGACACTCCCGAGCGCCACGGCACTAGGCGGTGAACGCGGTGCGCAGCGCTGCGGCGAGGGCGGTCAGGAGCGGCAGGGTCGGCGCGGAGTGGCCGGCCTCGATCGCGCGGATCTGACGAGCCGTCAACTTCGTCCGCTCCGCCAGGTCTTCGACGGAGATCCCGAGGGCGGTGCGGCGCTCGCGGACCGCGTGGGCGAGGTCGGCGGCCGGGTCGCCGGCCGGGTGGGCGGGGAAGTCCTCGATCGGGCGTCTCGGCTCGCTCACGGCGTCTCCTCGTCGGCACGCGTCGTCGGCACGCGCACGCGCGGCGGTTCGGCGCACAGCGTGGCACACCGCCGGGTCCGGGCGTTCGAAGCGGCGGTCAAGAATTCTTGACCGCCGCTTGGGAGTTCGGGCACTTGACGGCCCGGCCGCCGCTTCCGCCGAGCGGATCACGGGCGGCCCCGGAACCGCGAGACGCCACCCGGCCGCCGACGCGCCCCCGGGCGCCGTACCCGTCGCCGCCAGTGCGCCCTTACTGTGGCAGAACGGGCTGCGTGCGCTCAGGAGGCCACTGTGGACGGGGAGTTGCTCTGCGGGGAGACGTACGCCGACGGCTGCGGGCGGGCGCTCGCCGCGCCCGCCTGGTGCCATGAGGGCGAACGCCCGGCCCTGCGGGACGGCCTGCCTGACGAGGTGCTGCGCACCCTGGCGGCGAGCACCTCGTCGGCCGTCCGCCTCGCCGTCGCCCGGTACGCGACCGCACCGGCCGACGTCGTCGACCGGCTCGCCACCGACCGCCACGAGGCCGTCCGCGTCCACGCGGTGACCCGCACCCGCTCCGAACGCGCCCTGTACCAGGCCGCCCTGCGCGGCAGCCGGCCGGTGCGCAACGCCGCCGCGGGCAACCCGCACACCCCCGCCGCCGCGCTCCAGCGCCTCGGCGGCGACCCGGACGTGGAGGTGCGGATCTCGGTCGTCACCAACCCGGCCGCCCCGCCCGCACTCGTCGACGCGGCCGTCCGCGACCCCCACCGGTACGTCCGCTGGTGGGCCCTCGCCCGCACCACGGACGCCGCCCTCCTCCGCACCGCCGCGGCCTCCGCCTACCGGCGCGAACGCGAGTGGGGCGCCGGCAACCCCCACTGCCCGCCCGACGTCCTGGCCAGGCTCGCCCGCGACCGCAGCCCGCGCGTCCGCGCCCGGGTCGCCGCCAACCCGGCCTGCCCCGCCCACCTGCGCCTCCAACTGGCCGAGGACGCCGACCGGTAGAGGTCCGCTCCCGGCCGATCCGAAAGACACGCCCCGGTGCCGTGGCCGGATAGGCTCGGCCCATGCTGCTCCGGCACCTCATCGGCTGGCCGATCTTCCTCGTCGGCCTGGGCCTCCTCGCCCACTCCCGCAACGTCCCCCGCGCGAAGACGGCCGCCGGCGGCAGCGACTGGCGCTGGGCCCTGCCCGGCTTCGTCGTCGCCATGGCCGGAATGGTCGTCATCGGCTGAGCGCCGCCGGCTCAGACCGCCGCGGGCTGGGTGCCGGACGTGCCGCCGGACCGGGTGGTCGTGGGCAGGGTCGGAGGCGCGGTGCTGCCGGCCGTGGAACCGAGGGTGCGTTCGGCCTTGGCCACGGCGGTGCGGTACTGGAAGGACGCCTCCTGGGAGCCCGCGTCCTGGCGCTGGAAGAATCCGAAGACCATCGCGACCGTGCCGAAGCGCTCGATGCCGATGTAGGCGTTGAGCTGGACGCCGGCCAGGGTGCCGTCGAGGCGGACGGCGGGGGCGTCGGGGCGGTCGCCGAGGGTCACGGGGGCGACGGTGAAGCTCACCGAGTCCTCGGTGCCCGCGTTGAAGGTGATCTGGTGGCAGGTGCGGAACGCGTCGGTGGCGGTGTTGAAGTCGGTGGTGAGCTTGCCCGCGTCCTCGGCGGTGAGGTTCTCGGTCACCATCGGGTTGCCGTCCTCGCCGTCGAGTTCGGCCTCGACGTGCGGGCTCCCGGGCGTCGGGGTGGCGTCCGCGTGCATGTTGATGAGCGCGCTGAGGGCGTCGCAGCCGCTGGCCGGGGAGGGGTTCTCGCCGGGGGCGGGGCTGCTGGTGGTGGGGACCTCGGTGTAGCCGGGGCCGACGTCGTCGACGGTGAGCAGCGCCGCCTTGAGCTGGTCGGCCGTGGGGAGGTCCTGCGCCGGCGCCGCGGCGGCCAGGTGCGCCGGGCCTAAGACGACCGCCGCGACGAGCGCTGCGGCGGTGAGGGCGTGGAGCGGCCTGGAGTGAGACATGCGGGCCCCCGGTCGAGAGTTCGGGCAGGGACAGGCCACCAGTGTCCCACCGGGGTCGGCGGGGAGCGCGCGGGGACGGAAAGCCGCAGGTCAGTCGGCCGGCAGCGCGTCCAGGGTCGCGGTGAGCCACTCCACCCAGAACGTCTCCAGACCGATGCCGGCCCGCAGCACGGCGTGCTGGAGCCGGTTCTCGTCGTCGGCGCGTTCGGCCGGGAAGTCGTGCTGCTCGATCCGCAGGTAGTCGGCCAACTGCGCCTGGTGAAGGGCGAGATGCCGCCGGAGCTCGGCGTCGAGACCGGCGGAGCCGACGACGGCCGCGGCGCGCAGCCGCAGCAGCAGCGGTTCGCGGACGGCCCGCGGGTCGGAGCCCTCGGCCGTCCAGCGTTCGAGCTCGGCGCGGCCGGCCGCCAGCACCTCGTACTCCTTCTTCTGGCCGCGGGCCGGGCCGGCCTGCGGGAGGGCCCGGATGTGTCCGGAGGCCTCCAGCCGGCCCAGCTCGCGGTAGATCTGCTGGTGGGTCGCGGGCCAGAAGAAACCGATCGACTTGTCGAAGCGCCTGGTCAGCTCCAGTCCCGAGGAGGGTCTCTCCAGCAGGGCGGTGAGGATGGCGTGGGGCAGCGACATGCGGTCGATCCTAGGGGCCGTTCGCGACTACAGCGCCGCCGCCAGCTCGGTGCCCTGCTTGATGGCCCGCTTGGCGTCGAGTTCGGCGGCCACGTCGGCGCCGCCGATCAGGTGCGGGGTGCGGCCGAGGGCGCGCAGCTCGGCGTCGAGGTCGCGGCGCGGTTCCTGGCCGGTGCAGAGCACGACGGTGTCGACGGGCAGGAGCTGGCGCTCGCCGTCGATGGTGACGTGCAGTCCGGCGTCGTCGATGAGGTCGTAGGTGACGCCGGCGACCATCTTGACGCCGCGGTGCTTGAGTTCGGTGCGGTGGATCCAGCCGGTGGTCTTGCCGAGTCCGGCGCCGACCTTGGTGGCCTTGCGCTGGAGCAGGTGCACCTGGCGCGGGGGCTTGGGCTGCTCGGGCCGGCGCAGGCCGCCGCGCTCCCGGTACTCCGCGTCGATGCCCCACTTGGCCTGGAAGGCGGGCGGGTTGAGGCTGGCGGCGTCGCCCTGGTCGGTGAGGTACTCGGCGACGTCGAAGCCGATGCCGCCGGCGCCGAGGATCGCGACGCGCTCGCCGACGTGGGCGCCGTCGCGCAGGACGTCGAGGTAGCCGACCACGCTGGGGTGGTCGACGCCGGGGAGGTCCGCGGGGGTGCGGGGGGTGACGCCGGTGGCGAGGACGATCTCGTCGAAGCCCTCGGCGGTGAGCTGTTCGGCGGTGACGACGGCGCCGAGGCGCTGGGTGACGCCCAGCTCGGCCAGCCGGGTGCGGTAGTAGCGCAGCGTCTCGTCGAACTCCTCCTTGCCGGGGATGCGGCGGGCGATGTTCAGCTGCCCGCCGATCGCGTCGGCCGCGTCGAACAGCGTGACGTCGTGGCCGCGTTCGGCGGCCGAGACGGTGAACGCGAGCCCGGCCGGGCCGGCCCCGACGACGCCGATGCGCTTGCGGAGCTTCGTCGGCGAGAGCACGAGCTCGGTCTCGTGGCAGGCGCGCGGGTTGACCAGGCAGGAGGTGATCTGGAGGTTGAAGGTGTGGTCGAGGCAGGCCTGGTTGCAGCCGATGCAGGTGTTGATGGAGTCGGCGCGGCCGTCGGCGGCCTTGGCGACGAAGTCGGCGTCGGCGAGCAGCGGGCGGGCCATCGACACCAGGTCGGCGTAGCCGTGGGGGGGGGGGGGGGGGGCCGGCGGCGGGGGGGGGTGTGGGGGGGGGGGGTGGGTGGGGGTGGCGGGCGCCCGCCCCCACAACGATGTGGTCCC
>NZ_JBHWGD010000005.1:73880-100675 GCF_042733235.1 Kitasatospora sp. NPDC059722 | reverse complement strand
GGCGGGGCCGCCGGCGGTGCCCCGGCTCCCCTGCGGGCGGCGCGCGCCGCCCCGCCCCTCTCCGGGGTGTTGATGCGGTTGGTGGTGACGAGCGGGATGCCGACCGAGCCCATCACCTTCTTGGTGACCCACGCGAAGCCGCCGCGCGGCACCGAGGTGGCGATGGTGGGGATGCGGGCCTCGTGCCAGCCGATGCCGGTGTTGATGATGCTCGCGCCGGCCGCCTCGACGGCCTGGGCGAGCTGCACGACCTCGGCGAGGGTGGAGCCGCCGGGCACGAGGTCGAGCATGGAGAGGCGGTAGACGATGATGAAGTCCTCGCCGACCCGCTCGCGGACCCGGCGGACGATCTCGACCGGGAAGCGCATCCGCCGCTCGTACGGCCCGCCCCACTCGTCCTCGCGCCGGTTGGTGGCCGCGACGACGAACTCGTTGATCAGGTAGCCCTCGGAGCCCATGATCTCGACGCCGTCGTAGCCGGCGCGGCGGGCGAGCTCGGCGCAGCGCACGAAGTCCTCGACGGTCTGCTCGACCTGCTCGGCGGTGAGCGCGTTCGGGACGAACGGGCTGATCGGCGCCTGGAGCGCGCTGGGGGCGACGAGGTCGCGGTGGTAGGCGTAGCGGCCGAAGTGGAGGATCTGCATCGCGATCCTGCCGCCGGCCGCGTGCACGGCGTCGGTGACGACGCGGTGCTTGTCCGCTTCCTCCTCGGTGGTGAGCATCGCGCCGCCCTCCCAGGGGCGCCCGGCCTCGTTGGGGGCGATGCCGCCGGTGACGATCAGGCCGACGCCGCCGCGGGCGCGCTCGGCGTAGAAGGCGGCCATGCGGTCGAAGCCGTCGGGGGCCTCCTCCAGGCCGACGTGCATCGAGCCCATCACCACGCGGTTGGGCAGGGTGGTGAAGCCGAGGTCGAGCGGGCTGAGCAGGTGGGGGTAGGGGCTGCCGGGCGTGGCGCTCATCGACGTCTCCTGGAGGGCGGGGGTGCTCTGGTTACCGCAGGGTAGGGGACGCCCGGAGCCATGTGCAACTAGTTGCATAATGGCGCGGCGGTATCGTCCTGGCACGGGCAACGCCGGAGCAGTCGAATCATTCGAAGCAGTCGGGCAATCGGATGCACAGGAGGGGACGGACATGAGGGGTGGCTCGATCGCCGTGGTCGGCGGCAGCATCGCCGGAAGCGCCTTCGCCCGGGCGGCGGCCCGGCAGGGGGCCGAGCAGGTCGTGGTCCTGGAGCGCAGTCCGGGCCTGCTGGAGGACCGCGGCGTCGGCCTCTGCATGCAGGACGCCCGCTTCACCGAGCTCGTCGACGCCGGGCACGTCCCGGCGGACGTCCGCCGCCACCGCCTCGCCCTGCGCCGCTGGGTCACCCGCGACGACACGCCGGGCGGCGACGCGCGCGGACGGCGGCTGTGGACCCAGCCGTTCGAGTTCCACTCGTTCCACTGGGGCGTGCTCTGGCAGTCCCTGCGCGCACGGACGCCCGCCAACGTCGAGTTCCGCCTCGGCACGACGGTGACGGAGGTCGGCAACGGCGACGGCGTCGGCGCCTGGGTGGCCGACGGCCACGGGGGCCGCGAGCCGTACGACCTGGTGATCGGCGCGGACGGCTACCGCTCGGCGGTCCGCGAGGCCGTCTGCCCGCAGGTGGGACCCGAGTACGCCGGGTACGTGTGCTGGCGCGGCAGTTACGACGCCACGCTGCTGGAACAGCTGCCCGGCGGGGCGCGGGCCTGGCCCGAGGAGGAGTGCGCGACGGTCTGCTACCCGGGCGGCCAGGTCGTGCTCTACCGCATCCCGGGCGTCGACCCCGGCACCACGCAGGTGAACTGGGTCTTCTACGCACCCACCCCCGACTGGCTGCGCCTGAGCGGCCCGACCAGCATCCCGGCGGGCGCGCTGGACGCCGGGCGCGCGGGCGAACTCGCCGAGCTCGCCGAACGGGCTCTGCCGCCGTACTGGGCCGCCGTGGTCACCCTGACCCCGCCGGAGCGCACCTTCCTCCAGCCGATCTACGACCTCGCGACCCCGCGGCGCACGGCCGGGCGCCTGCTGCTCGCCGGCGACGCCGCCACGGTCGTGCGCCCGCACAACACCAGTGGCGCGGTGAAGGCCCTCCAGGACGCGCACGCCTTCGAGGAGGCGGTGCGCGGCGCCGATGGTTCGTGGACCGCCGCACTGTCCGTCTACGAGCGCGAGCGGGGCACGGCGGGGCTGGAGTTGGTGGACCTGGGCCGCCGGCTCGGCGCGGCGCAGGTCGTCGACGCGCCGGACTGGTCGGCCATGGACGAACCCGCGATGGCCGACTGGTGGCACCGACAGGTCACCGGCAGCGGGGGTTTCGGCGGCAGCCCCCTCGGCTCACGGCCGGGGACCTGAACGAACGCGGACGAGCGGGCCGCACGCATGTCGCGCGGCCCGCTCGGCACTCCGCCTGGGCCCGTGAAGACGGGCCGGACGGTCAGACGTTGACGCCGTAGTCGCTCGCGATGCCGCGCAGGCCGGAGGCGTAGCCCTGGCCTATCGCGCGGAACTTCCACTCGCCGCCGTTGCGGTACAGCTCGCCGAAGACCATCGCGGTCTCGGTGGAGGCGTCCTCGCTCAGGTCGTAGCGGGCGATCTCCTGCCCGTTGGCCTGGTTGACGACGCGGATGAACGCGTTACGGACCTGCCCGAAGTTCTGCATGCGGGCGTCGGCGTCGTAGATCGACACCGGGAAGACCACCTTCGCCACGTCGGCGGGCACCCGGGCCAGGTCGACCTTGATCTGCTCGTCGTCACCGTCGCCGCCACCGGTCAGGTTGTCGCCGCTGTGCTCGACCGAACCCTCCGGGCTGCGCAGGTTGTTGAAGAACACGAAGTGCTGGTCCGACACGACCTTGCCGAGGGCGTTGCAGAGCAGCGCGCTGGCGTCCAGGTCGTAGTCCGCACCGGTGGTGGTCCGGACGTCCCAGCCGAGCCCGATGATCACGGCGCTCAGACCGGGCGCCTCCTTGCTCAGCGAGACGTTGCCGCCCTTGGCCAGCGAAACTCCCACGATTCCCTCCTCGGATCTCTCCCTGCCGAGGAATCTACAACACTGTAGAGATCACGAGAATCCACCTGCGGTCGCTGCCGACCCCCGGCTTTTCTCAGGGACGCGCGCGGGAACCGGCCGCGGCCCGCGCGGCTCCGCGACCACCGGGTTTCCCGCGGCCGGCCCGGCTTCCGCGCGGACGGGCCGGGTTTCCACGCGGACGGGCCCGGCCGGGGCGGCCGACCTACACTGGCCGTGCGGGCGGGGCGCCCCGCCCCGCGACCGCGCGGGAGGTTCCGATGCGCCAGCGGCACAGCTTCCACCTCGACCAGGCCGGCCACTCGGTCACCGTCAACGTCCGCTCCGGCTGGATCACCGAGACCGAACTGCTGGTGGACGGCAAGGAGTGCGCGTTCCACCGCGTGCACGGGCACGGCTCCTACCCGCTGACGCTGGCCGGACAACTCGCCGAGGAACCGCCGGTGCCGCTCGCCGTGCGGCTGGACCGCACGGGGGTCGCGGAGCATCCGCTCACGTGCGTGCTGGAACTGGCCGGGGCGGCGCGGGCGATGCCGGAGCGGGTCGGACGCTGAGCCGCGCGCCCGGCTTGCCCGGGATACTACGGAACCGTAATATCCGAAAACGTGACGTCCGATCCCGAACCCCCCGAGGCCGCCGAGGCCGCCGAGCCCGGCGCCCTCGACGCTCACGACGCTCCTGACACCCACGGCGCTCCCGGCGCCTCCGCGCTGCTCGCGCTCCAGCGGGCCACCCACGCCACGCTCCAGCTGCTGGCCGCCGAACTGGCCGTCCTCGGCCTCACCGCCTCCGAGATCAACGCGCTCGCCAACCTCTCCGACGGGCGGGCCCGGACGGCCTCCGAGCTGGGCGCCGCCGTCGGCACCCGGCCGACCACCCTGACCGGGGTGCTCGACCGCCTGGAGCAGCGCGGCCACATCACCCGCGGCGCCCGCGCCGGCGACCGCCGCTCGGTCCTGGTCGAGCTCACCGCCTCCGGCCGGCAGGCCGCCGACACCGTCCGGCGGACCGTGACCGGCCTGGAGCACCGCGCGCTCCGCGACCTCACCCCCGCACAGGTGGACGGCTTCCACGCCGTGCTCCTGGCCCTGACGAAGGCTTCCGCATGACCCCGCACGACACCCCGCACACTCCCGCCGCACCCGCGTCCATACCGGCGTCCACACTGGCGGCGGCGCCCGAACCCGCCGCCGCACCGGCCGAGTTCACCGCCCTGATGCAGGAGGTGACGGCCGGCGCCGAGCGCTTCGACCACCGCCGGCACGTCCACCTCACCTGGCTCGCCGTCCGGCGGCACGGCCGCGCCGCGGCGCTCACCCTGGTCGCCGACGGCATCCGGGCCACCGCCACCCGGGCCGGGGCGCCGCAGAAGTTCCACGTGACGATGACCCGGGCCTGGGTCGAGCTGGTCGCTCGACACGCCACCGACGACGAGGACTTCACCGCCTTCGCCGACCGCCACCCCGACCTGTTCGACAAGGGGCTGCTCGCCCGCCACTACCGGCCCGGGACGCTCACCGACGACCGCGCCCGGACCGAGTGGGTCGAGCCGGACCTCAAGCCCTTCGACCGCCAGCCATCCTGACGATCCGTCAGCTTTCCTGGCACTCCGTCAGGATCTCCTCGACGGCCTTCGCCGCCCGCTCCGCGTCCTCCGCCACCAGGCCGATCCTGGTCCGGCGGTGGAGCACGTCCGCCACGTCCAGCGCGCCCTCGTGGGTCACGGCGTAGGCGATCTCCGCGCGCGTCACGTCGATCCCCTCGGCGACCGGCGTGAGCTCGCCGGCCTCCAGCACCTCCGCCGCAGCGCCGCCGTGGCGGGCGAGCAGCGAGGCGGGCACACCGCGCTCCGGGAGCGGGCGGCTGTCGCGGTGCCCGGGGGCGCCGACCAGCGGCAGCCGGGCCGTCCAGCACGCCCGCGCCGGGAGGCCGCGCAGGCGGACGGCGGCGTCCACCGCGTCCTCGGCCATCCGCCGGTAGGTGGTGAGCTTGCCGCCGACCACCGTGACCATCCCCGACGGGGACTCCAGCACCGCGTGCTCGCGGGAGATGTCGGCCGTGCTCCCGCCCCCGGTGTCGATCAGCGGGCGCAGCCCGGCGTAGGCGCCGCGGACGTCCGCCCTGGTCAGCGCGGTACTCAGGGCCGCGTTGACGGTGTCGAGGAGGAAGCCGATCTCGCCGTCCGTCGACACCGGCTCGTCCGGGATCGGGCCCGGCGCGTCCTCGTCGGTGAGGCCGATCGCGACCCGTCCGAGCTGCTGCGGCAGTGCGAAGACGAAGCGGCTGGTCGAGCCGGGCACCGGCACGGTGAGCGCGGCCGTCGGGTGGCCGAGCGCGGCGGCGTCGACCAGGACGTGGGTGCCGCGGCTGGGGCGCAGCCGGATCGACGGGTCCACCTCGCCCGCCCACACGCCGGTGGCGTTGATCACGGCGCCGGCGCGGATCGTCAGTTCGTGGCCGCCGACCGTGTCGACCAGCCGGGCCGAGCCGCCGGTGACGTCCTCGGCGCGGACCCGGGTCAGCACCGTCGCGCCGTACTGCGCGGCCGTCCTGGCCAGCGCGAGCACCAGCCGTGCGTCGTCCACGAGTTGGCCGTCGTGCGCGACGAGTGCGCCGCGCAGCCCGGCCGTCCGGACGCCCGGCACCAGGCGGCGGGTCCGCTCGGCGTCGATCCGGCGCATCCGGGGCAGCAGCGCGCCCGGCGTGCCGGCGCTCAGCCGCAGCGCGTCGCCGGCGTGGAAGCCGGCGCGGATCAGCGCGCCCTGCCCGGGGCGCAGGAGGTCCGGGAGCAGCGGCACGAGCTGGGGCAGCGCCCGGATGAGGTGCGGCGCGGTGCGGGTCATCAGCACCCCGCGCTCGACGGCGCTCTCGCGGGCCACGCCGATCCGCCCGGAGGCGAGGTAGCGCAGGCCGCCATGCACCAGCTTGGAGCTCCAGCGGCTGGTGCCGAACGCGAGGTCGCGGGACTCGACGAGGACCGTGCGCAGGCCGCGCGCGGCGGCGTCCAGGGCCACGCCGGCGCCGGTGACGCCGCCGCCGATCACCAGCAGGTCGACCTGCGGCCGGTCGGCGAGCGCGTCCAGCTCCACCGCCCGCCTGATGCCGTTGAGCCGGCTCGACCCCGCGAAGGGGCCCGCGGCCGGCGTGGAGGGAGTGGAGGGAGGCGTCATGGCGCGAGGTATCCGTTCAACGCTCGGGCCAGTTCGCGCCGCCAGGCCGCCTCGGGGAGCAGGGAGGCGACCATGCGGTGCGACTGGACGGTGGACTGGGCGATCAGGAGCACCATGGCGGCCAGTTCGAGCGGCTCGCCGGCCCGGACCGAGCCGTGCGCCTGGCCCTGCTCGATGCCGGTGCGCAGCGCCTCCAGGAGGCCGCGCTGGCTGGCGCCGAGCCGTTCGACGACGTACTCCAGGAGCAGGTCGGAGTCGTCCGAGTGCAGCAGGGCCCCGAGCACCGGGTGGTCGCGCAGGCGGACGGCGACCTCGACGACGCGGTCGACGAAGGTCTCGCGGTCGTGCACGTCCAGCACGTCGCCCTCCTGGGTGGCCACCAGGATCTCCCGGGTGAGCAGCGCGCCGATCACCGCCTTCACGTCCGGCCAGCGCCGGTAGACGGTCGGCCGGCTGACCCCGGCGCGGCGGGCGATCTCGGCCAGCTGCGTCCGGCGCACGCCGAGGTGGACGATCAGCTCGGCGGCGGCGTCGAGGATCGCGTCGTCGGTGCTGCGCGACTGCGGGGCGTCCTGGGAGGCCGGGGAGCCGGCGTTACTACTTGACATGATGTGTGAAACTGTAACGCATGGCACCTGAGACGCAAGCGGGCCCGGCCGACGCCGCGCTGCCGCTCCCCCCGATGAAGTGGGACGCCTGGGGCGACCCGGCCCTCGCCAAGGAGCTGTCCGCGGACATCAAGGGACTGCTCGCGGCCGCCCTCGGCGTCACCGGCGACGCCGAGCCCGGCCCCACCGCCGACGAGGTCCGCCTGCGCCCCTCCCGGCTCACCGACGCCGACCTCAAGGCGATCGCCGCCGCCGTCGGCGAGGCGCACGTGAGCGCCGCCGACGCCGACCGCCTCCCCCGCGCCGGCGGCAAGTCCACCCCCGACCTGCTGCGCCGCCGCAGCCGCGAGCCGCAGGACGCGCCCGACGCCGTCGTGCTGCCCGGCAGCGAGGACGAGATCGCCGCCCTGCTCGCGCTGTGCGCCGAACGCCGCATCGCCGTCGTGCCGTTCGGCGGCGGCACCAGCGTGGTCGGCGGCCTCGACCCCGAGCGCGGCGGGCTGAACGCCGTCGTCTCGCTCGACCTGCGCCGCTTCGACCAGTTGCTCGACCTCGACGAGACCTCGGGCGAGGCCCTCCTCGGCGCCGGCCTCACCGGCCCGGCCGCGGAGGCGCTGCTCGCCGAGCGCGGCCACGAACTCGGCCACTACCCGCAGAGCTTCCGCTTCGCGACCATCGGCGGCTTCGCGGCCACCCGCTCCTCCGGCCAGGACTCGGCCGGCCACGGGCGCTTCGACGACATGGTGCGCGGGCTGCGCGTCGTCACCCCGGTCGGCGTGCTGGACCTCGGCCGCGCCCCGGCCTCCGCCGCCGGCCCCGACCTGCGCGAGCTCTTCCTCGGCTCGGAGGGCGCCCTCGGCATCATCACCGCCGTCCGGGTCCGCGTGCACCCGCTGCCCGCCGTCAAGGCCTACGAGGCCTGGAGCTTCCCCGACTTCGCGACCGGCGCCGCCGCCCTGCGCGCCGTCGAGCAGCAGGGCACCGGACCGACCGTCATCCGGCTCTCCGACGAGGCCGAGACCATGGTCAACCTGGCCATGACCGAGCAGATCGGCGGCTCGCCCGCGGTCAGCGGCTGCCTCGCCGTCACCGTCTTCGAGGGCACCGCGGAGCAGGTCGCCGCCCGGCACCGGCTCACCCGCGAGGTGCTCCTCGCGGCCGGCGGCACCTCGCTCGGCGAGGCCCCCGCCCGCGCCTGGGAGCACGGCCGCTTCAACGCCCCCTACCTGCGGGACTCCCTGCTCGGCGCCGGCGCGCTCTGCGAGACCCTGGAGACGGCGACGAACTGGAGCCGCCTGCCGCGGCTGCGGAGCGCCGTCACCGAGGCGCTCACCACCGCGCTGCCCGGCGCGCTCGTGCTCTGCCACATCTCGCACGTCTACCCGACCGGCGCCTCGCTCTACTTCACCGTCGTCGCCGCCCTCGGCGAGGACCCCCTCACCCGGTGGGGCGCCGCCAAGCACGCGGCCTGCGACGCGATCGTCGCGGCGGGCGGCACCATCACCCACCACCACGCCGTCGGCGCCGACCACCGGCCCTGGATGACCGAGGAGATCGGCGAGTTGGGCGTGCGGATCCTGCGCGCGGTCAAGGCCGAGCTCGACCCGGCGGGCATCCTCAACCCGGGCAAGCTGATCCCGTGACGGCGCGCGCGCCGAGAACCGTCGCGCTGCTGGCCAACCCGGCGGCGGGCGCGGGACACGCCGCGCCCGCCGCCGAGCGGGCCGTCGCCCGGCTGCGGGCGCTCGGCGTCGAGGTCGAGCGCCACTCCGGGCGCGACGCCGAGGACGCCGCCCGCCTCGCCCGCGAGGCCGTCGCGGGCGGGGCCGACGCGCTCGCCGTGGTCGGCGGGGACGGCATGGTCAACCTCGCGCTCCAGGCCGTCGCCGGCACCGCCGTCCCGCTCGGGGTCGTCCCCGCGGGCACCGGCAACGACCACGCCCGCGAGTACGACCTGCCGCGCGACGCCCCCGAGGCCGCCGCCGACGTCATCGCCGCCGGGCGGACCCGCACCGTCGACCTCGGCCGGATCACCGGCCCGGACGGGACGGCCCACTGGTTCGGCTCCGTCCTCGCCACCGGCTTCGACTCCCTGGTCAGCGACCGCACCAACCGCCTGCGCTGGCCGCGCGGCCGGATGCGCTACAACCTCGCCATCCTCGCCGAGTTCGCCAACCTGCGCCCGCTGCCCTTCCGCATCACCCTCGCCGACGGCACCGTCATCGAGCGCGACCTCACCCTGGCCGCCGTCGGCAACACCCGCAGCTACGGCGGCGGCATGCTCATCTGCCCCGCCGCACTCCCCGACGACGGCCTGCTCGACGTCACCCTCGTCGCCGCGATGCCCCGGCTGCGGATCGCCCGCTTCTTCCCGACGGTCTTCAAGGGCACCCACGTGCACCACCCCGAGGTGGAGACCCACCGCACCCCGTCCCTGCGGATCGAGTCCCCCGGCATCACGTCCTACGCCGACGGCGAGTTCATCGCCCCGCTGCCGGTCGAGGTCACCGCCGTCCCGAACGCCCTGCGCCTGCTGGTTCCGTAACGCACCATTCGTTGCCCGCCCACCACTCGGTCCCGCCGATCGCGGCCGCCCAGTGGTCCATCACCCGCTCGACCACCGCGCCACCGGCCGACCGCGCCACCGTCACCGTCACCACGACGAACCGCCCATCGGCCGGGGCCTCGGCGTCGTCGCCCACCGGTCAGCCCACCAGTCGTTTGCGCCAGGTCAGCGGGCGTATCTCGATCGCACGGGCGGCGTCGCCGTTCCACACGGCCGGCAGGCCGGCGTCCGCGAGGGCGGCCACCACCTCGTGGCCGACGGCGGTCGTGGTGAGCCGGGAGCCGTCGAAGCCGCCGTAGAGGAGCGAGAGGCCGTGGCCGCGGGCGGCCGACTCCGTGCACTGGGTGTGGAAGTAGACGTAGCCCCGGGCGTCGGACGCGCCCTCGGCGCCGATCTCGGCCTCGCCGCAGGTGCGGCAGCAGGTGAAGTGCTCGCGGGCCGTGATGCCCTCGGCGTCCAGGGCGGCGAAGGCGCGGGCGAGGCGTTCCGGGTCCGTCTCGCCGACCCAGCCGGTCTGCTCGCCGACGCGCTCCAGCCACAGCCGGTCGGCCAGCTGCTCGGCCTGCTCGCGGGAGACCGGACGGCTGCCCGGGGAGAGCAGGTACTCCTCGGCCTCCTCGGCCAGCGCGGCGCGGGTGGTGTAGCCGCAGGCCAGGGTGAGGCGCAGCCGCTCCTCCAGGTCGCGGCGCTCGCCGGCCGGCAGGTCGAGCGGGGGCACGGGCTCGGGCGCCGGGCCCGTGCCGAGCGGCTTCCAGTCCAGCCCCTCGCCCCAGCCGGGCTCGCGGCGCGCCCAGCCGAGCATGGCGGCGACGACCGGCTCCGGCCGGTCGAGCGTGACCTCGTAATGCCGGTCGGCGGAGCCGTCCCGGTGCTCCAGGGAGTAATCGCCGCCCTCGGCGTGCCAGACCTGGATGTAGACGTCGGGCAGGTCGGGCACCCGCTGGACGACGACGAAGTTGTCCCCGTCCGCGCCCAGCCGCCCGACCAGCGCGCCGAGGGCGTCCGCACCCGCCCCGACGTGCCGTGTCCCGTCGTTCTCCTGCACCGTGATCGCCAACATGGGGCCACCCTGGCACACGCCACCGACAACGCCGCTGACGGTCGGTCAGCGCGGGGCCTGCCCCCGGCCGGGCGCTCACACGCCCCGGGTCGCCTTGATGCGCCCCTCCCCGATCGCGGCCACCAGTTCCGCGTGGTCGAGCTTCGTGCGGTCCGCGTACAGCATCGCGAAGTCGGCGATCGCCTCCGCGAAGGTGTCGGCCGCGCCGAGGTAGCCCGCGATGGCGAGCCGGTCGCCGGTGCGGGCGTGGGCGCGGGCGAGGGTGCGGCCGCACAGGTCGGCGTAGGCGCGCAGGCCGGCCGGGGCCATGTCCGCGACGTCCGCCGTGCCCTTCATGTCGCGCAGCTGGCGGGCGTAGAAGTGCCGCCCGGCCGGGCCGGTGGTCCAGCCGAGGAAGATGTCGCTCGCCGCCTGCATGAGGTGCTGGCCGGTGACGACGCGCCGCCCGCCGTGGTGCGCGGCGACCTCGGCGTCCACCCGCGTCGCCGGCAGGTGGTCCTCCAGCACCGAGCGCCCGGCCTCCTTGAGCTGGAGGAACAGCGGGTCGCGCCCGTCCCGGCCCTCCAGCAGGACGACGTAGCAGCGGGTGCCGACGCTGCCCACGCCGACCACCTTCACCGCCGCGTCGACGAAGCGGAAGCGGTCGAGCAGGACCCGGCGGTCCTCGGCGAGGGTGGCCCGGTAGTCGCTGTACACCTTGCCGACGGAGCGCAGTTCGGTCTTCGACACCGGCTCGATCAGCGGCGGCGCGCTGACGATGCGCCGCCGTCCGTCCCGCTCCTCGGTGAGCTTGCCGAAGGCCTGCAGGCTGGTGCGGCGCCGGGCGGCGGCGAGGTCCGCCTCGACCCGCCGGCGCTGCTTGCCCCGGTGCACCAGCGGCAGCAGGTCGGCGCTGTCGATCCGGCTGTACCAGACGTCGAGCTCGCGCAGCCCGGCCAGCCGGCGCAGCGCGGCGGCGTAGCCCAGGGCGGCGCTCAGCGCGGCGCGGCGCACGCGCTCCTCGTCGTGCCCGTTGTCGCGGGCGGCGACGGCGACGCTGGCGGCGAGGCGCTTGACGTCCCACTCGAAGGGCCCCGGGTACGTCTCGTCGAAGTCGTTGACGTCGAAGAGCAGGGCGCGCTCCGGCGAGGCGTACAGGCCGAAGTTGACCAGGTGGGCGTCGCCGCAGAGCTGGACGGTCAGGCCGGTGTCGGGCCCGGCCGCGAGGTCGGCGGCCATCACGGCGGCGGCGCCGCGCAGGAACGTGAAGGGGGTGGCGGCCATCCGGCCGTAGCGGATCGGCAGCAGCCGCGCGACCCGGTCCTCGCCCTGCCGCTCCAGCACCGCGACCGGGTCGGGCCGGTCGGCGGCGGGGATCCAGCGGCCGTGGGCGGAGCGGGAGACCCGCTCGCGGGCGGCCCGGCCCTGGCGGCGGCGTTCGGCGGGCGTGGTCATGCGCGGCTCCTCGGTCGGCCTCGGCGGGTACCCCTCCGGGCGACGCTAGGCGACGGCCGCCGGAGGGCGCACCGCGCGCCCTCCGGCGCTGCGCCGAACGGATGATCCCCCGGTTCCGGCGGGGCCATGCCCGGTCCCCGTTCACCGGGGCGGTTTCCGGACGTCACCTCCCGGTCGCCGAGCGGTGACGGTTCTTGGGAGGTGAGTCCGGAGGGTGGGTCACTGCACGGTGAAGTCGGCCATCATCGCCATGTCCTCGTGCTCCAGGTTGTGGCAGTGCAGCATGTACGTCCCCGCGTAGTCGGTGAACCGCACGAGCACCTCCATCACCTCGGCCGGCCGCAGGTCGACGGTGTCCTTCCACCCGGCGTCGTACGGCCCCGGCTCCTTGCCGTTGCGCGACAGCACCTGGAAGTGGTTGAGGTGCACGTGGACGGGGTGGTGCAGGTCGGTGGAGAAGCGCCAGATCTCGGTGGCGCCGAGGGCCGGGGCCGCGACGGAGCGGCCCGGCTCGTACGGGTCCCCGTTGATCGTCCAGCCGTCGCCGCGGCTGCGCCGGAAGGTGAAGTCGCGGGTGGTCGCGGCGGCGGAGGCGTCGAGCTCCTCGATCGTGGACAGCCGCTCGGGCACCGTCGCGTCGTCGGAGACCTGCCGGGAGGAGACGTCGAAGCGCATGACCTCGGCGGTCCGGCCGCTGCCGAACCGGTTCAGCAGGCGCACGGCGGTGCCGGGCGGGTAGCGGGAGAAGTCGACGACGACGTCGAAGCGCTCGGCGGGGGCGATCTCCAGCGCGTCGTGGGCGACGGGCGCCGCCAGCAGGCCGCCGTCCGAGCCGATCTGGACGAGGGCGTCGCCGCCGGACGGCTGGGGGTCGAGTTCGAGGCGGTAGAGGCGGGCGTTGGAGGCGTTGAGGAACCGCAGCCGGTAGCGCGCCCGGTCGACGTCGAGGCGGGGCCAGGGCGCGCCGTTGACGAGGATGACGTCGCCGAGGACGCCGTTCGCGTAGTCGGCGGTGACCCCGGGCCGGTCGGCCCCCACCGCCGGGTACCGGAACGAGCCGTCCTCGGCGAAGGAGCGGTCGGCGAGCATGAGCGGCAGGTCGCGGTCGCCGTGCGGCAGCGGCAGGGCGGCCTCCTCGTCGTCGTGGACGAGGTGGAAGCCGGCCAGGCCGCGCCAGACGCCCGGGCCGGTGAAGCCCATCCGGTGGTCGTGGTACCAGAGGGTGGCGGCGCGCTGGTGGCCCGGATAGGTGTGGACGCGCTCGCCGGTGACGGACTTCCCCGCCGCGTGGTGCTCCATGCCGGGCATCCCGGCCATGGCGCCGGCTCCGGCGCTCCCGCTCGACCCGACGGGCAGCAGCAGGTCGACCGGGTAGCCGTCGCTGTCGGCAGGCGTGTGCCCGCCGTGGAGGTGGACGACGGACGGCACCGGCAGCTCGTTGCGGTGCTTGACCACCGCCGCCCGGCCGGAGCGGGTGACCACCGTCGGCCCCGGAAAGCTGCCGCCGTACGTCCAGGCCTCGGTCCTGACGCCCGGCAGGATCTCCAGCTTGGCGACCTGCTGGACGATCTCGTACCGGTCGCCCGTGTCGTCGCCGCCGACCGGCTTGAGCACCGGCGGCACCGGCAGCGGCACCTGGAACGCCGGCGGCAGTTCGAGCCCGCTGCTCAGCAGCCGGCCCGGGCGGCCCTCGGCCAGCAGCCGGGCCGCGGAGGGGGCCGCGACGGCGGCCAGCGCGCCCGCGCCGAGGACGGAGGCGCCGATGCCGAGGAAACGGCGGCGGTTCACTTGGCCACCTCCACGGGCCCGCCCGGCCTGGGCAGCCGCCCGCTGCCGTCCGGCCCCGGCTCGGCGACGGCGGCTCGGGCGGGCAGCGGCTCGCGCCAGGCGCCGACCAGCGCGAACAGGATGCCGCTGACCAGCAGGACGCCGAGCGTGACGTGCACGCCGAGGGCCCGGCCGTAGCCGGCGGTGATCTGGCCGATGACGGCCACCGTCAGGACGGCGGTGCTCCACAGCGGCCACAGCGGCCCGCGCCCCGGCCACCGGACCAGGACGGCCACCGCGAGCTGCAGCACGGCGACGGTGGCCAGCGTCATCGCGTTGCCCTCGTGGTCCTTGAGGGACTCGTAGGTGCCGTTGAGGAAGCTCCCGGCCAGCATGACCTGGAGGACGGCCAGCAGGCCCAGCGTGGTCGAGGTGACGCGCAGGAGGATCAGCGGCCAGCGGGGCGCGGGGGCCGCGGGAGGACTGGTCATTCCGGGCTACTCTCTGCTCGGCGGGTGGGGCGGGGCGGGCGAGAGCGTAGCTGATCCGGCATCACGATCACGGGCAATAACGGGGGTTGGGCATCCGAGTGATCCCTTTGCGCCCGTTCGGGCCGCCGGATGTCACCCGGTCGGGGGACGGGCCGGTCGCGGAGGCGCCCTCGCCCCCGGCTCACACCGGGTCGGCCGCCACCCCCTGGTAGGCGGCGCGGAGTTCGTCGAGGACGGGGTGGTCCGCGTCGAACCGCGTGCCGTCGATCGCCGCCACCGGGCGGACGCCGACGCCCGCGTTCACCGCGAACGCGGCCTTGAACCGGTCGACCTCGACGGCGTCCACCGGCCCGCGCCCCTGCGGCCCGCCGTACGCGCGGGCGAGCAGCGCGGCGGTGACGCCCGGCAGGCTCGGGCCCTGCGGCCAGACCACGCGGCCGCCGTCGTCGACGAAGCCGACGTTCCAGGTGGCGCCCTCGGTCACCCGGCCCGCCGGGTCCACCAGCAACGCGTCGTCGAACCCTGCGAGTTGGGCGCTGCGGCGGTGGCGGATCAGGCCGAACAGCCCGACGTGCTTCACCTCCGGCGCCTCCCGGACGTACGCGACCGTGCGCACCCGCAGCGGGCCGGGCGCGGCGGCCGGGGCCGGGCGGGTGGTGACCAGCAGGCTCGGCGCGGCCGGCCCGGACGGACGCTCCAGGCCGAGCTCCGGGTCGTAGACGGTGACCCGGACGATCGCCTCCGCGCCGTCCGGCGGCAGCACCGCGCGGATCCTCTCGCGCACGACGGCCGGGTCCAGCTCGGCGCCGAACAGCGCCCGGCAGTCCCGGACCAGCCGCTCCAGGTGCAGCGCGAGGCCCCGGACCCGGCCGGACCCGACGCGCAGGGTGGTGAAGTGCCCGTAGTTCAGCAGCCCCAGCGCCGCCACCCGCGCCGCGTCGGCGGGGGCGCCGTCGATCTCGATCTCAGCCATGGTCCGAGTCTGGCAGGACCCGGGCGCGATTCCGCCTAGTGCCGTGGCCCCGGACCCCTGTCCCTGGACCCCCGGCTCTGCCCCCCGGCCCTGGACTCCCGATCCTAGGGACAGACCGGGCGGTACGGCGTGACGACCCGTCGGCCCGCCGCCGCGGCCAGCTGCTCGAAGTGCTCGATCTTGTACGCGAGCCCCTCCGGCTCGCCGGTGTCCGCCCAGCGCCACGCCTCCGCCCACCACTGCGGCCCGCGCACCAGCGGGCGGCCGGCCAGCGCCAGGTGCAGAGCGAGCGTCGAGCGCGCGTAGCCGTGCACCCAGCCGTCCGTGCCGCGGTAGGCGGCCGTCTCGTCCAGCCGCAGCCAGCGGCCCTCGCGCCCGGCGGCCAGCAGCGGCACCCAGCCCTGCGCGCCGTCCTCCACCAGCAGGAGCAGCCGCCCGTCCTCCTCCCGCACGCGGTAGGGCGGGAGTTGGGGCATCCGCGCGAGGGCGAGCGAGTGCTTCCAGCCGACCACCCACAGGCCCCGGCGCAGGTAGTAGCGGACGGCGTGCTGCCAGGTCCAGTGCGCCTCCAGCCGGTAGCCGGGCAGGCCCTCGGCGACCGCGGCCCCGTACACGTCCGCCAGCACCCCGGCGGCCAGGCCGCACCCGCGGGCCTCCGGCCGCAGGTAGAGCGAGGAGACGGCGAGCTGGCCGGGCCCCCGCGTCCAGTTGTCGACGGCGACCGTCCCGGCGACCGCGCCGCCCGGGCCCAGCACCCAGTACCGGCGCCGGTACAGCTCGCCGCCCGGCCACTCCCGGCCGCTCTCGCCCAGCCGCTCCCGCCACCGCCGCTCGGCGTCCGGCGCGAGGGCGTCCGGGTCCACCCGCTCCCCCAGCTCGCCCTCCACCAGGGACGCCAAGTCCCATAGCGCGAAGCGCCGTTCGTCCCCCTCGGGCACCACCGTCAGCCGCGGCCCCGCCGCCAGCCGATCCTGCGCCCGTTCCACCGCTGCATCCCAGGACCTCACCACACGGCCACGATAGACCCGCGGCGGGCACGGATCGTAATTCAGTAGACACCGAACGTCAGATCGGATACGAATTCAGCCGTCCGCTTCGTACCGGGGAAGGGGGTTCCCGATGTCTTCCGTCCGCCAGTCAGCCGTCCGCCAGTCAGCCGTGCGTCCGTCAGCCGTCCGTCCGTCAGCCGTGCGCCGCCTCGGCGCCCGCCTTCTCCGGGGCCTCCGTTCGGCTCTCCGCCGGTGCCTTCGCCCGCGCGGGCCGGGTCAGCACGACGGCGGCGATCACGGCCACGCCGCCCACGACGGCGTTCCAGCCGACGGGCTCGGCGAGGAGGGCCGCGCCCAGCGCCATCGACCAGACCGGCGTCACGTAGGTGACGGCCGAGGCCACCGCGGTGCCCGCCGCCCGGACGAGGCCCAGGTTGAGCACGTACGCGAAGCCGGTGCCGGCCGCGCCCAGCACGAGCAGCGCGGCCGCGGCGCCCGCGCCGGGCCAGTGCGGCGCGCCCGCGCCGAGCGGCGCCACGACGGCCAGCTCGGCCGCGGCGCAGGTGATCTGAGCGGCCGACAGCGCCGTGACGCTGTGCGGCCGGCCGCTCAGGAAGCGTCGCAGGTAGGCGAAGCCCGCGCCGTAGCAGCACGCCGAGCCCAGGCAGGCCAGCCCACCCGCGAGCTCGCCCGAGCCGATGCCGCGCCAGACGCCGAGCACGGTCAGCACACCGGCGAAGCCGAGCGCGAGACCGCTCAGCCGGCGCGCCCCCGGGCGGCGCTCCTCGGCCACCGTGGCCGCCGCGAACAGCAGCGTGAACAGCGGCGTGGTCGCGTTCAGCACCCCGGCGAGCACCGAGCTGACCTTCGTCTCGCCGAACGAGAAGAGCGTGAACGGCACGGTGTTGAGCAGCACCGCGACCACCGCCGAGTGGCCCCAGACCACGCGCTCGCGCGGCACCCGCTCGCGCCGCAGCACGAGGATCGCCCACAGCGTGGCCGCCCCGAGCAGGCTGCGCCACAGCGCCACCCAGACCGGCGGCACCCCCGCCGTCACCGCGACCTTGATCAGGGCGAAGCTCGCGCCCCAGATCGCCGACAGCACCACGAACCCCGGCCACCAGCGCCGCGCTCCGACCACGTCCGTCCTCCCCGCTCCTCAGTCCGGGACGGTCCTCTCCAGAACAGTCCGCGCCAGGACGGTCCGCGCCAGGACGGTCCGCGCGGTCCGCACCGGACCGTCCGTCCTGGACAGAGGGTGGCCCTGCCGGGGAACATGAGTCCAACAAGTGACGATGCCGGATGGATGAGGAAGTCTCATGGCTTCGGAGGTCAACCTCGCCCAGCTCAGGGCGCTGATCGCGGTCGCCGACACCGGCGGCTTCGGCGCCGCCGCCGACGACCTGGGCATCACCCAGTCCGCCGTCTCGCACGCGGTCGCCGCCCTGGAGCGCACCCTCGGCGCGCCCGTCCTGCACCGCGGCAGCCCCGCCCGGCCGACCCCGCTGGGCGAGCAGATCCTGCCGCACGCCCGCACGGCGGTCGCCTCGGCCTCCGCCGTCCGCGCCATCGCCACCCGGCACTCGGGCGGCCTCACCGGCACCGTCCGGCTGGCCGCGCCCACCACCGTCTGCCAGGTGCTGCTGCCCGGGCTGCTCCGGGACTGGGCGGCGGCGCACCCGCAGGTGACGGTCCGGATCTTCGAGGGCGAGGACGCCGAGCTGGCCGTCTGGCTGGAGGCGGGCACGGTCGACGCCGCCGTCCTGGTCGACGCCGGACCGCTCCCGCCCGGCGCGGTCTCCCTCGGCGCGGACTCCATGCACGCACTGCTCCGGCAGGACCACCCCCTCGCCGAGCAGGAGTCCATCCACGTCGCGGACCTCGACGACGACGACTTCCTGCTCTCCGAGGGCGGCTGCGAGCGCCACATCCGCGAGGCGTACCGCCGGGCCGGCACCCGCTTCACCCCGCGGCACCGGATCCGTGACCTCAACACGCTCATCGGCATGGTCCACGCGGGCGTCGGCGTCTCGGTGATTCCCGCGCTCGCGCGGACGATGATCCCGGCGGGCTGCGTCCTCGTCCCGATCCGGCCCGCCGTCCACCGCACCCTGACGCTCACCGGACCGGCCGGCCGGCCGTGGTCCCCCGCCGTGAGCGGCCTGCTCGCTGCAATGTCTTCGGCTGCAGTGTCCTCGGCTGCGCTGTCCTCGGCGCCGGCGTCGTCAGCGCCGGCGGCGGAGGTCCTCTCGGAGGCGTGAGCCCGGCGGGCTGGGCTCCGTGGGCTGGGCTCCGTGGGCTGGACTCGACAGGATGGGCTCGGCGGGCCGGGCGCGGCACATTTCTGCGGTCGGGGCGTCCTCGGTGGAACGTTTCGCGGATGGAGGGCCGACCGGCTGGATCCGGCGGCACACCGGCCGCAGGGTGGCGGGCGTTGCAGTCCGCCCTCCGAGGGAGCCCCGTTGTCCACCACCGCACCGCACCACCGCCGTTGGGCGGCACTCGCCGCGCTGCTCACGGCCGAGGCGATGAACCTGCTGGACGCGACGATCGTCCAGGTCGCCGCGCCCCGCATGCGCGCCGAGCTCGGCGGCCCGGTCTCCGCCGTGCCGTGGCTGACCTCCGCCTACACCCTGCCGTTCGCCGTCCTCCTGCTCACCGGCGCCCGGCTGGGCGACCGGGCCGGACGCCGCCGGGTGTTCCGCATCGGAGTCACCGGCTTCCTGCTGGCCTCCCTGGCCTGCGCCACCGCGCCCACCCTCGGAGCGCTGATCGCCTTCCGGGCCGTCCAGGGCGCGGCGGCGGCGCTGATCGTGCCGCAGACCATCGGCCTCATCAAGGCGATGTTCCGCGGCGACGAGACGGCGAGGGCGCTCGGCAGCATCGGCCCGGTGATGGGGCTGGCGGCCGTGTGCGGCCCGGTCCTCGGCGGGGTGCTCACGCACGCCGACCTGTTCGGGTCCTCGTGGCGCGCGGTCTTCCTGGTCAACGTGCCGCTCTCGCTCGCCGTCCTCGCGCTCGCCCCGCTGCTCGCAGAGGACCGCGCGCCCCGGCGTCCCGGCCTCGACCCGGCGGGCACGGCACTCGCCGTGCTCGCCACCTCTCTGCTCGTGCTCCCGCTGCTGCGCTCCGGCGGCGGTCTGACGGACGGTCCGGCGCTCGCCTCGCTCGCCGCCGGGTGCGGGCTCGCAGTGGTCTTCGCCGCCCACCAGCGCCGTGGCGGGCGGCGCGGGCGCGGCACGCTCGTGGAGACCAGCCTCTTCGCGTCCGCCCGCTTCCCGGCCGCGCTGGTGTGCTCCGCGCTGTTCTTCGGGGCCGGCACCGGGCTCACGCTCGTCGTCGTGCTCCAGCTGCAAGTCGGCTCCGGCGCAGACGCGTTGACCGCCGGGCTGACGCTCCTGCCGTGCTCGGCCGGGATGGCCGCGGCGTCCTGGTGCGCCGGCGCGTACCTGGTCGGCCGGTACGGCTCGCGGGTGCGCAGCGCCGGGCTCGCGGTCATGGCGGCGGGCGTCCTGATGACCGCCGGGGCGTTCGGCGCGGGCGGCCACCCGGCGCTGCTGCCGTGCGCGCTCGCGGTCGTCGGCGTCGGGCAGGGCCTGTTCACGCCGTCGTTCTTCACCGCCGCCCTGCATCCGCTACGGCCGCAGGAGATCGGCTCCGCCGCCGGACTCCTCAACGCCGTCCAGCAACTCGGCACCACCCTCGGCGTCGCCGCGCTCGGCCGGATTTACCTCGCGTCGGCGGACACCGCCGGGGCGCAGCGGGCCTGCTGGGCGGGCCTCGCCGCGCTGGCCCTGGTCGCGGTGGCCGGGCGGGCGATGCGAACGGGCCGCGGCCCGGAGGCGGTCAGCGGTCCGGAGGCGGTCGACGGGCCGGACGCGGTCGGAAGCCCGGACGCAGTCGACGGGCCGGACGCGGTCCGAAGCCCGGGGTCGAGCCCGGCAGAATCGGAGGCCGCTCCGGAACCGGCCGCCGAACCCCTGGAACCCACGCATGCTCGATGAGCTCGACCGCGCACTCGTCCACGCCCTGCGGATCGACGGCCGCGCCCCGTTCAGCCGCATCGCCGCGGTACTCGGTGTCTCGCCGCAGACCGTCGCCCGCCGCTACCGGCGACTGCGCGCCGAGGCAGGCCTGCGGGTCGTCGGGCTCGCCGACCCGCACCGGGCCGGGCGCACGCAGTGGTTGCTGCGCCTCACCGCCGCTCCGCACGCCGCCCAGAGCGTCGCCCGGGCCCTGGTGCGGCGCGGCGACACGGCCTGGGTGCACCTCACCTCCGGCGGCACCGAGATCACCGCCGTCGTCGAGACCACGCCCGGCGACGACGGCCACGCCCTGCTGCTGGGCGACGTCCCGCGCACGGCCACCGTCACGGCCGTCTCCGCCCACTGCCTGCTGCACACATACCGCGGCGGCCCCACCGTCTGGCCGGGCGGGGCCTGCACGCTCAGCGAGGAGCAGCAGGAACTGCTGCGCCCGCCCGTTTCGGGACCCGCCCCTGAAGCCGTCCCAGGCACTCCGCCGTTCCTCGATGCGGCCGACCGGGCTCTGCTGACCGTGCTCCACCACGACGGCCGCACCGCCCTCGGCGAGCTCGCGGCCGCCACCGGCCGCACCCCGGCGACGGTCGCCCGCCGCCTCGCCGAACTCCGCGCGGACGGCAGCGTCTTCCTCGACGTCGAGCTGGACCCCCGCCTGCACGGCGCCGGCCTGCACGCGCTCCTGTGGATGACCGTCGCCCCCGCACACCTGGACCGCGTCGCCCTCGCGCTCACCGGTCACCGCGAGCTGGCCTTCATCGCCGCGACGACGGGCCGGACCAACCTCGTCGCCACCGTCCTCTGCACCGACCCGGCCGACCTGCACCGCTACCTCACCCGTCACCTCGCGGCGCTCCCCGAGATCACCGCCCTGGAGTCCACGCCCGTCCTGCGGACCCTCAAGTCCTCCGGGCCGATCCCACCGCCGCCCACCCGGACCTCCCACTGACGCCCCGGGTCACGGCCCGCCGTGCCGCACGGGCGGCTACCATCGCCCCTATGCCTCCGCAGGACCGCCACTCTCCTACCGAGCCGGTGCCCGGGCACCCTCGACGGGGGTGCTGCGGTGTGGTACCGCACGGTCGACCAGCCAGCCAGCCAGCCAGCCAGCCAGCCAGCCAGCCAGCCAGCCAGCCAGCCAGCCAGCCAGCCAGCCAGCCAGCCTCGGCGGTGGGGCCGGCGCCGGCGCGGGTGCTGTTCGCCGCACGGTCGGCGGCCGCACTGCACCGGCTGCTGGATCTACTGCCCGTCTTCGAGGGTGACGACCGGGTCCGCTGCCGGTTCACCCTCGTTCCCGGTTCGGAGTTCGACACCGACGCGCTCGCGGCCGTCGACGCCGTCGGAGCCCGCTGCCTCCCGTGGTCCGAGGCCAGGGCCGCGGAGCACGACCTGATCCTGACGGCCAGTCCCAAGGGCGGACTCGGCGACCTGCGCGGCCACCAGGTGCTGCTCCCGCACGGCGCGGGATTCAACAAGGCGCTGCCGGACGAAGGCTCGCCCGTGCTGCCGTCCGGCCTCGATCCGGCGTTCCTGCTCAGCGACGGCCGGCCGACCGCGACGCTGCACGCCCTCGCCCACCCCTCTCAGGTCGAGCGCCTGGCCGCTCAGCTCCCCTCCGCCCGCGGCCACGCCATCGTGGCGGGGGACCCGACCCTCGACCGGATCCTCGAATCGCTGGACCGCCGCGATGCCATCCGCGCCGCACTCGGCACCGGGGCACGGCGGTTGGTCGTGCTGTCGTCCACCTGGGGCCCGGAGTCCCTCCTGGCCCGCCGCCCGGGGCTGCCCGCGTCGTTGGCGGCCCGGCTTCCGCACGACGCCTACCAGCTGGCGCTGATCGTGCACCCCAACGAGTACAGCCGCACGGGCGCCTTCGATCTGGTCCGGCAGCTGCGGCCCGCCCTGGACGCCGGCCTGGTCCTGGCGGCGCCGTACGAGGAGTGGGCGGCACTGCTGGTCGCGTGCGACGTCGTCGTCTCCGACCACGGGTCGGTAGCGTTGTACGCGGCCGCCCTGGACCGGCCCGTCGTGGCCGGGTGCGTCGGCGCGAGCGAGCTCATCCCGGGCAGCCCGATGGCCGAACTGCTCTCCTCCGTACCACACTTGGACCTTGACACCGCAGCCGTCGCGCTGGCCTCGGCCGAGCCTGCGCGCACCCGCCGCTTCGCCGAGCAGGCCTTCGCCCTCACCGGGGAGTCCCTGGAGACGCTCCGCGCGGAGCTCTACAAATTGCTCGGGCTCTCCCCCTCTCCGTACCCCGTCCGGTCGCGCCCGCTTCCCGTGCCGGGACCGGCCCGTACGGCGCCGCACGCCCCGGCCGCGTTCGCCGTCCGGGCCGTCACCGAGGGGCGGCGCGTCACGGTCGAACGGCTGCCGCCGTGGACCGACCTGCCGCTCCACCACCGCGCCGCCGAGTACGGGCGGGCCGGCGTGCGCCAGCTCCAGAGCGCCGCGCTGATCTACCAGCGATGCGGAAACGGTTCCTCGGACCAGCCCCGGACGAACAAGCCCTCTCCGAACCAGCACCACACGAACTGGCACCAGGAGTACCGGACGGCCGCCGACCGGACGGCGGAGGTGCTCGACGAGTACCCGGGCTGCCGCACCGCGGCCGTCGTCCTCTCCCCCGCCGCCTGTCTCGTCCGACGCGACGGCGCGGAGCCGTTCACCCTCCGCATCGGTCCCGCCCGGGCCGGCACCCGGATCCGCCTGACCGACCCGGCCGCCGCCCTCTCCGCCGTCCACGCCTGGCTGGGCGCCCACCCGCTCGCGCTCCCCAGCACGCTCACCGCCCGGATCGGCGACACGGACTACCGCGTCGACCTGACGCCCGCCACCGAGGCCGAGCTGGCTCACCCCGCCTGATGGCCCGCGATCTCCGCCACCTCTGCGCGATAGCCCTCGGCGCGGGCAGCGTCGCCGCCCTCCTCGCAGAAGGCCACCAGCGTCTCCAGCACCCGCAGTTCGTCCGCCGCCGACCTGCGCGCCCGGGCCCCGGCGAGGGCGGCCTCGTACAGACGCGCGGCCTCCTCGCGGCGGCCGGTCCGCCTCAGCGCCACGCCCAGTTCGAAACCGGTGCGCGAGGACATCCGGTCCCGGCCGAGCCGCAGCGCGGTCTCGTGCGCGTCGCTCAACAGCTCCACGGCGCGGTCGAGTTCGCCCATCGCCACGGCCCCACGGCCGATCAGGTAGGTCTGGAGCATCGCACCGTACTCGTTGCCGATCGCCCGGTGCACCTCGCGCGCGGCCTCGAAGTCGGGCACGGCGACGGCCCAGTTCCCCTGGACGGAGGCCAGCTTGCCGCGGAACTCGATCGCCGAGGCGTACAACTTCCGTTCGTCGTCCCGCTCCCCGAGCAGCCGGCCGCGCCGGATCGCGGCCTCGACCTCCTGCCGCGCCTCCGGGTACCGGCCCTGTTCCCAGAGCGGACGGGCGAGTTGGCAGTGCATCCGGACGATCCCGGCGGTGGAGTCCGCCCGCTGGGCGGAGGCCAGACCGTGGCGGAACGCGTCGATGACGTCGGCGTAGTGCTGGTGGTCGAGGAAGTGCGTCCAGAGCGGTTCGCACAGCGCGACGGCGTCGTCGTCCAGCCCGTCCTCGTGGGCGATCCGCACGCAGCCGAACAGGGAGAGGTGCTCGCGCTCCAGCCAGTGCATGGCCGCGTGCTTGTCGGTGAACTCCAGGTCCGGGACGTCGGCCAGGCCGGGCTCCTCCGGCGCCGGGCCCGAGACGGTGAGCCGGCTGCCCGCGGCGAGGAGGTCCGCCCTGGCCGCCTGGCGGCGCAGCCAGCGCACCAGTCTGCGCCGGACGTCGCCCGGGGCGTCCACGCCCGCTCCCGCATCCGCACCCGCGTCGGCGCCCGCGCCCGCACCCGCGTCGGCCCGGCGGAGCGCGTGACCGCGCAGCAGGTCGTGCATGCCGAGGCCCCCGGGTCGGCGCAGCAGCAGGCCGGCCTCCTCCAGCTCGTCGACCGCGTCCTCGGCCCGGTCCAGCCCGGAGCCGAGCAGCGCGGCGGCGACCGGGACGGTGACCACCGGGCCGGGGTGGTGCGGCAGGGCCCGGTACAGCCGGGCCGCGGCGGGCCCCAGACGCGCGTAGGCGGCGTTCCAGACCGCTTCGACCACGGGGACGCCCTCCTCGCGGAGTCCGGCGGTGAGTTCGTCGATCAGTCGCCGCAGATCCCGGTTGCGGCGCTTGCGCAGCAGCCGCCCGGCCACCAGGATCGCGGCGGGCAGGCCCGCGCAGCACCCGGCCAGTTCGGCGGCGGCCTGCGGGTCGTCCACGAGCCGGGGGTCCTGGACGGCGGCGCGCAACAGGCCGGTGGCGTCCTCGCCGGAGAGCGGGCCCAGCGGCAGGTCGACGGATCGCGTGCCGTCCAGGTCGGCCAGGCGGGCGTGGCTGGTGACGATCACGACCGCGGCACCGGAGGAGGGCAGCAGCGGACGGATCTCCGCGCCGCTCTGGGCGTTGTCGATCACGAGAGCCAGCCGCTTGTCCTGGGTGGCCGCCCAGTACTCGCGGCGCCGCTCGGCGAAGCCGGCCGGCAGGGCGTCGCCGCGGCCGAGGGAGCGGCAGAGGCCGCCGAGCGCGTCGGCCACCTCGACGGCGCCGTCCCGCCGCAGGTCGTTCAGGTCGACGTGGAACACGCCGTCGGGGCAGCGGCCGAGGCGCCGGAGTTCGCGGGCGAGGCGGAAGCCGAGTTCGGTCTTGCCGATGCCCCCCATGCCGCTGACGCACACCACCAGGGGGCCGTCGGCCGGTCCGTCGGCTGCCGGTCCGCCGTGACCGCCCGCGACGGCGGCCAGGACGAGGTCCTGCTCGACGGTCCGGTCCGCGAAGTGCACGGGCGGCGGGGGAAGTTGGACGGGCGAGTCCGGCTCGGCCGGCGGCGCGTGCACGCACAGGTGCTCGATGGTGTGCGCCTGGACGATGGTGCCCGCGCGCACCTGCCCGTCCACCCGGTTCGAGATCTCCTTGGCCACTCGTCAACTCTAGTGCCGACGGGGCGTGGCCACGCGGGATCGACTTGACCGTTTGGGGGTTGACCACCCTTCCGGAACAGGTCTATACCAGTGACAGTCCTCGGCGACGACCCCGTGCCGACGGACCGTTCGGCCCGCGCGCCCACCCCCACGTCCGGCGCGGACGGGCCACTTCCCCCTGCCGTTTCCTGGAAAGGCTTCCGATGGAACGCGCTCTTCCCCCACACGCCGCGCCCCATAGAGCCCCCGAGGCCCACGAGCCCCGTACCCACCGCGCGGGCCGCAGCGCCCGCCGGGCCTCGCGCCGGGCCGCCGTCGCCGTCGCCGGTGTGCTCGGCCTGGTCGCGGGCGGCGTCGCCGCCGTCACCGCCTCCGGCTCCGCGTCCGCCGACACCACCACCACCGCCGTCACCGGCCTGGGCAGCAACTGGTACGCCTCGGCGCCCTACCTGATGCCCGAGGACAACAGTCCGCCGGACGCCGCCGCGGTGATGGACGCCACCGGGCAGAAGGCCTTCCAGCTGGCCTTCATCCTCGCGCAGGGCAACAGCTGCGCCCCCGCCTGGGGCGGGACCTCCGCCATCGACTCCGACACGGCGATGCCCTCGGTGATCCGGACGATCCGCGACAAGGGCGGGGACGTCTCGGTGTCGGTCGGCGGCTACGGCGGCACCAAGCTCGGCCAGGTCTGCGGCACGCCGGAGGCGACCGCCGCCGGCTACCAGCAGGTCGTCACCAAGTACCAGCTCAAGGCGATCGACTTCGACCTGGAGGAGCCGGAGTACGAGAACACGGCCGCCATCCACAACGAGATCGGCGCCGCCCGCATCCTCCAGCAGAACAACCCCGGCCTGTACGTGTCGATCACCACGGCCGGCACCAACGCGGGCACCGGCTGGTTCGGCACCCAGATGCTGGGCGAGGCCAAGTCCCAGGGCTTCACGCCGAACAACTTCTCGATCATGCCGTTCGACGGCGGGTTCAACGGCGCCGCCGCCCAGACCGACGCGCTGGTGAAGTTCAACCAGATCCTGCAGAACACCTTCGGCTGGTCCGAGGCCACCGCGTACGCCCACGAGGGCGTGTCGATGATGAACGGCCGCACCGACGCCGCCGAGTACTTCCGCCAGGCGGACTTCCAGACCGTGCTGGACTTCGCGACCGCGCACAACCTGGCCCGCTACACCTTCTGGTCGGTCAACCGCGACCGCCAGTGCCAGGGCCCGGTGGACCCGGGGCTGTCCGGCTCCTGCTCCAGCGTGGCGCAGGGCGACTGGGACTTCACCAAGTACACCGTGAAGTTCGCCGGCGCGACGCCGCCCACCACTCCCCCGAGCACGCCGCCGACCACTCCCCCGACGACTCCGCCCACAACCCCGGGGGCCTGCACCCTCCCCGCGTGGAGCGCGAGCACGACGTACACCGCGGGCAACAAGGTCTCGTACAACGGGCACGACTACCACGCCAAGTGGTGGACGCTGAACGAGGTGCCGACCGCCAGCGGCCAGTGGGGCGTCTGGGCCGACGACGGCCCCTGCTGACGCTTCCCACTGGCGGTCCGCGTGAGGGGCGGGGCCCCGGGGTGCCCCCCGGGGCCGCCCCCCCCCCCGCACCGACACCCCGCGAGGCCCGCGACCGCCACCCCCAGTGGGGGCCCACGAAC